>JADGBV010000008.1 GCA_015231345.1 Planctomycetota bacterium | reverse complement strand
CGATTCCAAAATTTTTAAATTCTAATCCTTCTCCTATTGGCTTTATCTCTTTTGATTTGGATCAGTACACATCCACAGTCCAAGCTTTCGAGTTATTAAAAGCAGATCCTCAACTTCTATTGCCTCGAATCCACTGTCATTTTGATGACATTGTAGGTTTTACTTTTGGCCATCATAATGGAGAAAGGCTTGCTATCAGCGAATTTAACGACTCATTCAAGAATCGCCAAATTTCAAAACTATTCGGAGCGAAGTTTTATGTGCCCAAAGAAGAGAAGGATTCCCTGTGGGTAGAGAAAATATACCTCACTCATATAATTGATCATGCATTGTATAATGCTCACGATGGATTAGTGAAAAAAGCCAATATGGATTTATAAGACTGTCTTTTATTACTTTCCCATTAACATCAAATATAACATTTCAATATAAGGTACAAATAGTATGGCCAGAAGAGTTAGTCTTTTTGAACATTTACTTAGAAAAATATTATTCAAGAAGGATTACGTCAAAGTTGACGGAAGCTTAATTGCTTTACCCGACCGAAGATGGTGTGGTCCTGACTTTAAAAATGATCAATATTACCTCCAATCCACTGAAAATGAAGTCAAAAGACTGATTGACAACTTATCATGTTCAAAATCTAGTCGCATTTTAGATGTGGGCTGTGGACAAGGCCGTCTTGCAGTGGGACTCACAAGAGTATTAAAAGAAGTTATTTATCATGGAATAGATGTAGACAAAGATTCTGTGATGTGGTGTCAGAAATATATTTCCAAACATTACACTAACATGGAGTTTAGCCATCTTAATGTCTACAATGAACGTTACAACAAGGAGGGAGTCATTTTCAACAATGATTTTCTCTTTGAACTTCAAGAGAACTCATTTGATATCGCTTATTTGTATTCTGTATTCTCTCATATGACAGAAGAAGATATGCGCATTTACCTTCAGGATCTCAAAAGAGTTTTAACTAATAAAGGCAAAATTTTCTTTACAACATATGTAGAAGAAGATGTCACTAACTATGAAGTCAACCCAAAAGACTATCATGTTTATAGTGAAACGCCCCTGCATGTCGTGAGGTATAGAAAAGAATATCTTCTATCAATCTTAGATGAGTGTGGTTATAAATTACTTAATTTCACATATGCCACCGAATCCTTAGGGCAAAGCGCCATTTACATCGAAAAAAAATAAACACTTTGTGATATTTTAATAAGCCCTATCCTTATTATGTATTTTCATTTCAAGCCTTCAACATGATCAAACACATCTTAAGTATCATTTCTAACTTTAGTCAAATACCCTCATTCCATTTAGCCAACGATAGAATATGAAGGTTTTTGTACAAATCCCTTGCCATAATGAAGAAGCATCGCTTGCGGATGTGATTCGCGAAATTCCCCGCGAAATAGAGGGGGTTGACGAAGTCAAAGTTTTAATAATTGACGATGGCAGCAGCGACAACACAGTCCAGGTAGCCAAAAATTCTGGTGTTGACTTCATAGTGTTTAACGATCAGCAGCAAGGGCTGGCCAAAAGTTTTGTTAGGGGGCTCCATGCATGCTTGCATTTAGGGGCTGATATCGTTGTGAATACCGATGGAGACAACCAATACCAAGGGGCCTTTATTTCAGATTTAGTTCAACCTATCTTGAAGAATCAGGCTGATCTTGTAATTGGCTCACGAGATATAACAAATCACCAAGAGTTTTCACCCTTAAAGAAGTTTCTTCAGAAATTAGGCAGTCAGCTAGTAAGTCATATCACAAAGATCAAAATTCATGATGCAACGAGTGGTTTCAGAGCAATTCGCAAACAAGTTGCCTACCAACTTCATGTACTTAACAATTTCAGTTACACTCTTGAAACATTAATTCAAGTGGCTCACCTCGGATCTCGCATTAAAGGGGTCCCCATTCAAGTGAACCCAAAAAGAAGAGAATCTCGACTATTTCGATCAATTCCGGACTTTATTATGCGGCAAGTCCTAGTCCTCCTCAAAGTCCTACTTTTTTATTCACCTGCTCGTTTCTTTTCATTCTTAGCTGGATTTTCTTTTATTATTTCCTTAATTTTATCAAGTCGCATCATTTATTATGTTTACTTTGCTACAGAAACAGTGCAGAAAATCAAAACTGGCAGTGGCTTTGCCTTAACTTTTTTCGCCACTGCAACAGTCATTTTCCTCATGGCTGGTTTTTTAGGATCAATCCTTTCTGGACTTCGATTCTTATTAATAGAACAACTCAACCGCATTAAGCAAATGGAGTGGAAAATGAAAATCAATCCAATTGATTTAAATATCTGGCAAAAAGATAAGGAAGAGGGGCTACAATGAAGGTCGCATTAGTTCACCCACCACTGCAAAACCTTCTTTCTGCTGCTGTTCCTGAATATGTAGAATCCAATAGAGGAGCAACTCCTCCTATGGGTTTATTATACATACAAGCTGCGATAGAAAACAGTCAACATGAATCAGTTCTTTTTGATGGCGCATTAGAAAATTGGGATCATGAAGAAACTGCCAAAAAGATTGTCGAATTTGCCCCAGAGGTGGTTGGCATACAAGCAATGACATTCACCTTAGTTGATAGCATATTTGTAGCCAAAGAAATAAAAAAACTAAATCCCAATATTGCCATCGTCATTGGTGGCCCCCACCCTACCATATACCCTAAAGAAACGGCAGAGCTTGAAAATGTTGATTATGCATTTGCAGGGGAAGGTGAAGAAAGATTTATTCAATTCCTGGACTCATTTCATCAGACAGAAGAATTAAGAAAAATTGTTGGCATTGCTGAAAAAGGACGAACTCATGAGTATGAGCCCTTCGGGAAGTTCCTTAAAGACATGGACAAAATCCCTTTTCCAGCCCGAAAGTCTTCTCAATGGAAAAGGTATTCATCAGTTTTAGCAAAAAGGAATCCAATCACAATCATGATAAGTAGTCGTGGCTGCCCTTATAAATGCGTATTTTGCAATAGAATGGGGCGTCAGTACCGATTTCACTCTGCAGAATATGTTCTTAAAGAATTTGATGAAATTGTAAAATTAGGTATCAAGGAAGTCTTCATTCATGATGATACTTTTTCCATTAAACGATCAAGAATCGTGGAACTATGCAATGGTTTACTAGAAAGAAACTATGATATCATTTGGGAGGCTCGCACAAGAGTCGACTGTGTCGATGAAGACCTCCTTAAGCTTATGAAGAAAGCCGGCTGTGAAAGATTAAGCTTTGGAGTTGAATCTGGTTCAGAAAAAGTTCTTAAAAAAATACAGAAAGGCACGGAAGATTTAGACTTAGTCCGCAATACCTTTAAGTATTGTCGTCAAGTAGGCATAACAACATTAGCAGATTTTATGGTTGGTAACTTAGATGAAGAAGAACAAGATATTGAGGATTCAATCCGCTTTATGAAAGAGATTAACCCAGATTTTGTCCAATTCAGCATCTGTAGCCCGTACCCAGGGACACCACTTTATGAAATGGGTCTAAAAAATGGTATGTTCAAAAAAGACATCTGGCTAGAGTTTGCAAAGAACCCGACTCCAGACTTTAAGTCTCCCGTCTGGACACAAAATTTCAGTACTGAAGAATTAATTGCTTTCTCCGCCAAAGGATACAAAACATTTTATTTGCGCCCTGCTTTTATTTGGAAACAATTACGCGAAATTCACTCTTTGAAACAATTCATAACTTTGGCAAAAGGGGCCATAGGAATGATTTTACAAAAAACTAAGCGCTAATACAAATGAAGATTCTTCTCATTAATCCTGCCTTTAATAAGTATGGTGGAGTGAGTGGCCATGGCGGGACTATGATGCCACTTAACCTGGCTTATATTGCATCTTATACAAGGAAACATCTTGATTGTAAAATCAAAATATTAGATGCTGAAATATTAGCAATCTCACATGAGCAAAGCGTTGAGCAGGCATGCGCTTACTCTCCTAATCTCATTGGTATCACTGCAAACACTTGCGTTTTTGACTCCGTAATAACGCTTTGTGCATTGCTTAAAGCCAAGTTACCTAATGTGCCAATTGCACTTGGTGGCCCTCATCCTTCTGCTCTTCCTGAACAGTCTCTTCTTGATACGGGTGCAGATTATTCCATTATGGGTGAAGGGGAAATCAGTTTTGCTGCATTAGCCAAATCTTTAATGAACAATAGTCCTATTCAAGCAATTGCTGGCATCGCCTGGAGGGGCGAAGAACAACATATTAATGTAAATCCCTCTCAGAGTCTCATTGAAAACCTCGATCTACTGCCTTTTCCAGCACGTGATTTATTAGACAATCAAAGCTACCGCCCCCCCCCCAACAAAAAGTGTCAGCCTTGGAGCCAATACACTTCTTGCTACAAGTAGAGGGTGCCCATTCAATTGTGGATTTTGCGCAACTCGTGTTGTCTGGGATAAAAAAGTGAGATCTCGCTCAAAGGATAATATCATAGAGGAAATTCAAGAATGTGTTCATAAATATGGAATATCCACATTTCACTTCACTGATGAACTTTTTACATCTAATAGGAGAAGAGTGTGGGAATTATGTGAAGCTATTCTTGAGATGCATTTAAATATTAAATGGGTATGCACAGCTAGAGCGCAAGGGCTAGACTTGGAAACTTTGAAATTAATGAAAAGAGCTGGATGTCACGAAATTAGTTTTGGAATTGAATCCGGTAACCAAACAATGCTAAATTCAATAGACAAACATCTCGATCTCAAGAAAGCAGCAGATATTATTAGTTTAACAAAAAAAGCTGGAATCATAACACATGCAACTTATATGTTTGGTTATATTGGTGAAACTGAGCAAACCATGCAAGAAACTCTAGATTTTGCAAAATCTTTAAATACCCATGTTGCTGGTTTTTTTATTGCAAGCCCTCTGCCAGGTACCCCTCTGTACGAAGAAGCTTCTCAGAAAGGGTATTTGCGTAAGTCAGCTACTTGGATAGACTATTCTCCTCTTTCGAATCAAAAATCTGTATTAGAACTCCCTACCCTCTCTACATATAAAATTCGCAGTTTTCATCGTAATGCATTGAAAAAGTATTATACACGCCCGTCTTACATATGGCTAAGACTAAAAGGCATCAGACGATGGCACGACATCGTGAATCTATTTGGTGGCCTCAGGCTATTATTCAAAATAAAGAAATAAGCATTTCTCAAGAAATGCATATGGACAATAAAGAACATATCCCACATCTTTTCTCAGGGTGGAGCAGTAAAAAAAATTGCATCATAGGATTGATTGGTATTATTGGTTCTATTGCAATCCTGACTTATTGGCTCAATCATATTAATTGGAAGGATTGTCTAAATATCGTAACGTCCTTCTCTTTACCTTTTATCCTATACAGCATTGCTCTTTCTTTTTTAGCATTGAGTTGTATTGCACTCCGATGGTCATATTATCTGAAGGCATTGGGAATAAAACTAAAATTCAAAGAAAGCTTCTTATTATGCTTGAGTGCTGCACCAATCAATACTATCTCCCCTTCAAAAACAGGAGATCTTATCAAGCTCTATTTCATTAGAGAAAAAGAGTCCTGGTCAACCTTACTAGCGAGTCAATTAGTTGAGCGCATTTTCGATCTGTTTTTTTTAGCTCTGACCGGTTGCATAGGGGCTTTTTGGTTAGGAAATACTCACTATATGCTTATCAGCTTTTTCGTAATTATTGTAGTGCTTGCTCCAATCGTATTAATTATGTCATTTAACACCGAAAGGAAAAATTTTATTTTTCAGAAATTGAAAGAAATCAAACTTGGTTTTTCTGCCCTAAAGAAGATGAATGTCCTTTTCGTTCAGCTATTATTAACATCATTACAATGGGCAATATCAATATTTCAAGTTTGGTTATTCTATCTCGAGGTTGGGAGTGGAATAAGCATCCTCCATGTTGCCGCATTATTACCACTTGCTATCCTTATAGGATTGCTTCCAATATCATTCGGGGGGGTGGGAACAAGAGACACAGCCTTAATTCTGCTATTCACTCCTTTTGCAACTCAGGTTCAATCATTCACTGTTG
Source organism: Planctomycetota bacterium (assembly GCA_015231345.1). Classification (GTDB taxonomy): domain Bacteria; phylum Planctomycetota; class JADGBV01; order JADGBV01; family JADGBV01; genus JADGBV01. The sequence goes on along the minus strand of JADGBV010000008.1, from coordinate 23,001 downwards.
GCTTACTATTTGTTTTTTTTAGATATTGGATAATTGCTTTTGCAGGACTACCCATTCTCTACAATCATATCAACAGAAAAAAACAGAAATCATCTAACTGTTAAAAAGTTAATTCATCAGAGATGACAGTTTTTGTTTTAACTTCAAATTGTTTTTGATTGATTTGATTTTGAAGAGAATTAACCTGAAAAAACTTTGAAGAAGCTGTGTGCCTTAGTGACAAGCCATTCATGCGCCTAGCTTTAGTCAGAGAAACCTTTGGGTCAATAGTATCTTGTACCATAATTTTATCTGACGACAATGCAAGTTTTCTGGTGAAAGAAGCAATCTTATCATTTTTTTGCTTGTTGAAAATCAGAACATTCTTTGCTAATGAAACTGCAAACCTGCCAGTAAAATAGGACAAAACTTTAAGTAACGTTAATTTAATTGGAGTTATTTTGAGAAACTTCTTTTTTATATAGCCTGAATGAATGATGATATCATCCTTATTGATTTCATAAGGATTGGAACATGGCCATTCACTCGTATAAATGGACTGATCTTTGTAAAGTCGGTAACATGTATCGGTACTCATGCTCATATCTTTTTTATTCATAACTTTAAAAACACCAGACTTCATGATGGAGCAAATAAAGTAGTAAGCATCTGTGCTTCTAATATGGAGTAATCCATTATTGAAGGTTTTGTTGAAAGTATTTTCATGTGGCAAAGAAGGTTGATCTTGAATGACTTTATAGTCAATAATAGCTTTCATATATGATGAATTTGTGTAATGTAGTATATATCTTTCATCGAGACAGATATTCAAGTAATTATCTCGATTGATATAACTCATTAATTTTATAATGGAGGAGTTTGCAATTGGCTCATGCCTTTTCATATATTCAAAACCATATGGAAGAAAGTACTCTGTATTGCGAGTACAATATTCTCCTCCTAAACTGCCATCTGGGTGTATAAAATACTGTATAAATAATATAATTCTCTTGGCCGCCTCTAAGGCTGTCGAGTCTTGAGATAATTCATAGTAACGTATTAAAAAATCTAAAAACACACTCAGGTAACCAACATCAACACCATTATACTCTTTAAACCAACCTTCGGAGTCTTGTTTGCTCATGAGCCGTTTAAATTTTGCTTCAGCTTTATTTATAATCAAGTCATCATCTAAAACTTTGCCTGCATAGTACATTGCTGCTGTGGCAGCCATTTCTTGATTTAGCGCCTCATGTTCAGTGTATTTATGAATAAATCTAACTGCTCTCCTTATGCTATCAAGTACTACCTGATCATTCAATTCCAAAACATCATAAGTTTCACACATTGCATATAGAGCAAAGCCCGTAGAAGGGATGCTTTTTTCATGAGCCCAGTATTCTTCGAAGCCTCCACACTTAAGTTGTATTCTTGAAAGAAAACGAATACCAGCAATAGCATACTCCCGTATGAATTTATTATTAAAATATATATTTCCTTCGAAATCATGCTTGTATGCCAAAGCCAATGTCAAACTACCTTGCTGAAGCAAAGCAGAAGAGAAATCTCTCATTTTATAATTCCACATATTCCTATCGAAGGATCCGTAAGTTGGAGAATCCGAATCTCGATCAAGGTTGGTGAGTATATTCACCATCATATGCAATGCGACTTTGGAATACGGGGTTTTGCTCATAATTAAGTTTAGTTATCAAATTTTTTCACGAATAGCTTGTCTATATATGGATTGATCTTTTTCTTGATAAATACAGGCAGCATATAGTAACATTTACGCGCAATTTTTTTAAAGGGAGATTTACGAATAATTTCATTTTCGAAATCAAATCGATTGACTGAAATGATACTTTCCAAAGGATACTTGCGCGGGACCTCTCTAGTTTTTTTTGACGGAAATCCTATCATGATATAAGCAATAGGATCATAATTACTTGGAATGGAGAGTATTGTTCGTAATGTTGCTTTTCTTGGTAGGTGACATATCCAGCATGTCCCTAAGCCTAAAGAATGAGCATGGAGACACAAATTTTGAATCGAAGCTGCTGCACTTTGGATATAATCTTTGTATTCTGTATTATCAGATTGATTATCATATAGCACAAAAATCCCTTGAGGTGAATTATTTATTATTCCGGCACCCCCGTGATCAACAATTTTTTGCTTCAATGAATCATTATCAATAAGCAAATATTTGCTTTTTTGGGTATTACAATTAGTGGGAGCCCACCTCGCTTTATCTATCAAATCATAGAGGACATCATTCTCTACTTTTTTATTCAAATAGGACCGACAGCTCCTTCTATGGATAATGGCATCAGACAAATTCATAATTGATATTGATTCATTTTAAATTGTATATTTTAGACCCTTGAAGATTTTAAGCACCGAAAATCTGACTGTACTATAATAGTAAAATAAAGCAAAATAGTGAAGTTCAAAGACATGAATGACATCGGGTATTGCAATTATTCATCCCACCGTATTATTCAGCAAAATTTACGTTGCAATGTTTTCTTGCAATATTTATAGTGTCAACAAAGAATCTATTAGACTTGACCATTGAAATGACTCGATTTGCATCACACCTGTGACCGACTTAGCCGAAAATCAATGGGGGATTCTTTACACAATTAAGATATCTCTACTTCTTCTCGCCTGCTCATGCTCATTTTATGGGTGGGGAAGGTTGTTTCTTAAGAATCTCTTTTCTGCTCTGCCTTTTTCAGGACTAGCAAATGCTCTCCTTTCAATCTCATTGGGAGCAGGGATAGTCTCCTTAGTGTTCTTTCTTTTTGGGCTCGCTGGTTTTATAGCCCCAATCACGGCCTTAGGCTTAATGATTACAGGACTCATCTGCTTTTTGTATTATGGTCGCAGTATCTCACAGTGGATTCAACTATTTCATAAAACACTTGACGCATTTAAGGATATTAGTTCTCACCCCTATTACCTCATTTTAGGCTTACAGCTGCTAGCCCTGTTCTTTTTGGCCTTTATTATAAATCTATGCCCTACTTACGCAGGTGATGCGACTCACACTTACCTCCTTTTGCCTAAATTCTGGGTAAAGCATGGTCTATATTACCACCCTGATTTTACTCCACTAGCAACTGGTGCCCCAGCTAGCATGATATTAGCAGCATATGGATGGTGTTTGGGGGGACAAGTTTTGGCGCAACTATTGGTATCATACCTTATGAGTTTACTCTCAGCAGCGACAATACTTTTAATATCTCGACAATTCTGGACACTTCGGGGCGGGCTGATTTCCTGTAGCATATTTATTTTTATGCCCGTAATTTCTCTTTGGCTAGTTCATGCTTCAAAAGTATCCTTGTCGGCATGTGTTTTTGAACTACAATGTCTTTATTTAATTATCACGTTCCTTTCAAAGGAAAAAAAGTCACTGATCCTGGCCTATGCTGGGTTATTTCTGGGATTTGCTGCGGGCTCATCTTATGGGGCTTTGCCTAGTGTTTTTATTATATCAGTCTGTCTTCCCTGCTATCTTATCAAACACATTGGTTTACGTCAGACAATACATTATCTTTTGTACTTTCTCATTCCATTAGCTTTAGTTCTTTGCATATTCTTTCTTTATAATTGTTACCACTACTACTCCCCATTTTACCCTGTCATTAGATTATCTCATTTTATTTCAGGAATTGAAAGCAGTCATTCGCTTAATGCAACTGATATCAAAGAATTCAAAACACACGCTGATGGTGTTTTAGGTATTTTTAGATATTTATATCTAATTTCAACGAATATTTATCTTCCAAATACTAGGGGTTGTGGCCCAATTATTCTATTGGCATTTTTCATGTCCATTTCTCTCAATATTAATAAACTTCCTCGTCACATATCATTTTTAATTCTTCTGAGTTTGTTTGCTTTTTGCCTCAATTATAATCTGCACCAAAGACCACGTCATATCCTTACTTTCTTGGGTCTAATTGCCATATGCGCTGCAGGTATGAGGAGCGAAGGTCATTTATATCTTAAGAAATATATTCAGAGGACCTTATTCTTTATGCTTATTTTATGGAACTCTGTTGTGATTTTGCTTATTATCCTAAATATGGACCGCTTTAATATGTTTTTATATGCAGGTGGCAGCATGAGTAGGTCAGCATTTTTAGAATTCACTTATGATCAAATACCAACTCAACCGAACTATAAAATAGTTTCTTATATTAATAAAAATATCCCTTCAGATCAAAGCATCCTCCTTTGCAATCTTAGCCGCAATTCTTTATATCTCAACAATCCTGTCTATTCTAATAGGGATTCTATCAAATCAGAAGATCTTGTAAAACATGACTATTTATTAATCAGGATAAGTGAGACGTCCGGGAATAAACAAAATTCTAACGATCTCGATTCTCTAAGAAGTAATAGTGATCTTATCTTTAAATATAAAGGTCAGCTCTTATACAATCTCAAATACTACAATTCATCTTCCACTAACAATCAATAAAGTAATATGATTTGCAGTAATTCCTTTTATGATTTTTGCTTAAAAGCATTACTCCATATACATAGCCGCTCGTATAATTGGGCGGGAAGATTAGCGGCCAAACTCAATAATAATTTGCACCCTAAGAAACAAATCATTAACTATGAAAAATGGTTTTGTGATCGGCTACAAACAGATTCGGTTGTTGTCGATATCGGCTGTTCGACAGGAGAAATGGTAAGAAGCTTAGCTGAAAAAGTCAAAATGGTCTATGGACTAGAAATTGAAGAAAAAAGAATTCAACAAGCGAATCAATCTTTTCAGCAAGATAATGTTAAATTCATTTGTGCTGACGCCACATCATACGATTATTCTAAGCTCATGCCCATTGATTGTATTACCCTATCAAATGTACTAGAGCATATTGAACATCGAGTTTCGTTTTTAAAAGCTCTGCAAGAACGTGTCCATTGGAAGCAAGAAGAGAAAAAAAGATTCTTAATAAGAGTCCCCACAATAGAACGAGAGTGGATTGCCGTATATAAAAAAGAACGAGGACTAGAGTACCGTTTAGATTACTCTCATTTTATTGAATATACTCTTCAAGAATTCTGCGAAGAAATGAAAAGTGCAGGCTTAACAATAAAGGATATCAGCACACGATTTGGTGAAATATATTGTGAAGCTTATGCGTAAAATTCATAGGCCTCCCCATATTTCATTTTTTATATCAACACCATTTTTTAGTCTCTGAAGAAGCTCTTATTTCGTCAATCGTTTTATTGACATTTAAGGCTTCGTCGTAGGTGCAGACTGAGGTCTTCTGGCCCGAAAGGAGAGATTTATGCATTGCTTGGTAGCTAGAATTTCTTTCCAGGTCTGAATAATCTTCGTCTTCAATCTGCCCTTCAGAATCGTTGATTTGCAAACGTCCAGAGATGAGGTCAGCAAAGATGGTTTTTGTTTCAAGGTGAATTGTGATATCACGCTTAGGCACCTTGCTGAAGCAGTCCATGCTGAGATTCAGAAGAGTTCCTTGATTTGTTTTGGCGATGAGGGAAACATAATCGTCAGCGTCCATTTCAAGAGGAGAAATTTTACCATTAATTGCTTGCAATGAGTCTAGCGAGCCGAAGAGCCACTGGCAATAATCGATTTCATGACTTATATCGAGGAGCACGCCACCTCCAGCTGCTTTAATGGAACTGTAGCAGTTTCGGTAATCCCTGCCCGGGCGCCAATGTGGCAAATACTGACCACAGTAAATATGAACGGAAAGGACTCTTTCAGTTTCGACAAGATCTTTTATTTTCTGCAAAATAGGATGATAGCGTAAATTATAAGCAACAAAAATATGATTGCGCAGCTCACCAATGGGCTCGTAAGTCACAAATAGAGGTTTTTCCACCAAAATGAGTTTGTCGCGCAAATTCTGATTTAAATAATCCAGTTGCTCGCGGTGCTTAAAGGTCTCGCTGCAAATCAAATAATATTCATAAGCATCTAATTGTTTAATTTCCGCTAAAGACTTAAAACTTATGTGATAATCAATGTCTTGTCGAGTTACCAGATGAACTTCGTAGTTTTCTTGGAATGATTCTAGAATTTCGCTGTGTCTCTTAGCAATTGAGCCATAACCAATGATTAAAATTTTTTGTCTTTTCTGCGTGTTGGAGTCTGAAAACACTGATGGAGGGGCCTGTAATGAGAAAGCTCCTGCTAATCCTAGCAATCCGCCTTTCCCTGTCAATATATAAGGTCCTTTGAGGTGATTGCCTAGATCTTAGACCTGAAGGGCTAACGCATCAAAATCATAAGTCATTGAAAAACAAGCCACAGAGCGCACAGAGTTCTCAGATAAATGCTCAGTATTCTCTGTGCCCTCTGCGGTTAAATCATTGAAAAACAGTTAACTAGAGCTTGACGAGGGAAAGTCTATAGATTTGATGCGATTGCCCTGTTAGACCTGAATCTTGACTTGAGAAACCGGAACGACCTTTACTTTGACCCAACTCTTTCTCGGCAGGAAACGCAGTGTATTACCGCATTGAAACCACCCTTAAACAGCAGTACCCCGACCCTCTCGGCGGGAAAGTGCAATCCAGCGTGCATAATGACCTTAATCTGGATATTCCAGAAATTAGGGCCTGTAAAGTACTTGGACTCCTAGGGAATTTCAGCGAAGAAGAAGCTCGTTTAGTAGCCACAGAACTTTTCTGTGACCCTATCGTAGAAGATTTAAGTTTTGCTGGAGACTTGGATTATTTAAGTCATAGTGCTGAGGCAACTCATGCCGTTGAAGTTTCATTTTTATCAGGCGTAACAGATAATACTGCCAGAAGTGCTAAAGAATCCATTGAGTATTTACTCAATAGAGACCTAAGCGAACATGATCATGTTTTCTCATCTACTGTTTACCTCATAAACGCCAATAAATTAAATGAAAATGATTTCCACCGCATTTGCGAAGAAATCTTATATAATTCTGTCATCGAAAAAATTGAAGTTCTCACAATTGAGGATTATCAACAAGGGAAACGCTTCACTCCTTTTGAAGCTCCACCGGAAATTCCCACACCCGCCACGAAAGATATTGCCATCGCTCAGTTAGATAAAGATGAATTGGTCAAGCTTTCGAGCAAAATGTGCCTAGCACTGAGTCGCGAGGAAATGCTCGCCATTCAAGAGCACTATCAAACCGATATTACCATTTCCCACAGAGAAAAACTAGGCCTTCCTTTAGAACCAACTGATGTTGAGCTGGAAGCCATCGCTCAAACTTGGAGTGAACACTGCAAGCATAAAATTTTCGCTGCCAATGTAAAATACGAAGACGAAAGTGGACAGGTTGAAAGCATCCAGTCCCTCTTCAAAACCATGATCTATGAGCCCACAGCTGAAATCATGAAAAAACGCGACGATATCAGCAGTGTTTTTTCTGATAATGCTGGCGCCTTTCATTTCGATGATAACTGGGATATTTGCATTAAAGCTGAAACCCACAACAGCCCCAGCGCCCTTGACCCTTACGGTGGTGCCATGACTGGAATCGTTGGAGTAAATCGAGATGTTATGGGAACAGGCCGAGGCTTTCTTCCCATCTTTAACACTGATGTTTTCTGCTTTGGCCCTCCTAATTATGACGGAGACCTACCAGGAATGCTTCATCACCCAAAAAGAATTTTTCGTGGCGTTCACCGCGGCGTAAAAGACGGCGGCAATGAATCTGGCATTCCCACAGTCAACGGAAGTATTTCTTTTGATGATCGCTTTATTGGTAAACCTCTCGTTTTTTGCGGCACCGGCGGCATAGCTCCAAGGGATTTGCACGAAAAACCTGTCGTTGAAAAATGGATCAACCCTGGCGACAGAGTCGTCATGCTTGGCGGCCTTATTGGCAAAGATGGTATCCATGGCGCTACATTTAGCTCTGAAGGTTTAAGCTCAGCTTCGCCCACTTCGGCCGTACAGATTGGTGACCCCATCACACAAAAGCGTATGACAGACTTCCTTATTGAAGCTAGAACTCGCAACCTTTATAACTTCATCACCGATAATGGCGCTGGTGGTCTTTCTTCTTCATTAGGAGAAATGGCTGAAGAGTGTGGTGGTGTTGAACTGGACTTAACCAATGCTCCTCTCAAATACCCAGGCCTCGCCCCATGGGAAATTTTTCTTTCTGAAGCTCAAGAGCGCATGAGTCTCGCTGTGCCCCCAGAAAAGCTTGACACTTTTATGGAACTGGCTGAAGACATGAAAGTCATCGCCACCGACCTAGGTCAATTTGACGACACTGGTTTTCTTAATATTTTCCATGGTGGCAAGCAAGTCGCTTCTTTATGCATGGACTTTCTTCATAACGGTTTACCGACATTGGAGCTCAAAGCGAAGTGGACTCCACCTCAAAACCCCGAAGCAAGCGATGCCGATCTACCCGAACTATGCCAGGACTTAGCCGAAAAGGTTATCTCACGTTACAACATCTGCTCCAAAGAAGATTGGGTCAGACAGTACGATCATGAAGTACAAGGCATGAGTGTCATCAAACCTTTCTCTGGAATCAAACACGATGCTCCTTCAGATGCAGCTGTCATACGTCCAGATTACAAAACCAATAAAGGCTTGGCCATCTCACATGGACTTCTGCCACGTTATTCCGACATAGACACCTACCACATGACGTGCAATGTTTTCGATGAAGCCATTCGCTCTATCGTTTGTGTTGGTGGAGACCGAAGCAGTGCTCTCGGCCTCGATAACTTCTGCTGGCCTGACCCAGTGCAATCATCTAAAACGCCTGATGGAACTTATAAAATGGCTCAATTAGTCAGAGCGAATAAAGCTCTACGAGACATGGCACTTAAATATAATGTTCCTTGTATCTCAGGTAAAGACAGTATGAAAAATGACTTTATCTCAGAAGACAAGAAAATATCCATTCCACCAACCCTCTTATTTACGGCTGTGGGAACAGTTCCAGAAATCACAAAATCCATCAGTATGGATTTCAAGAAAGCTGGTGATGTCATTATATTACTAGGAGAAACCAAAGATGAACTTGGTGCATCAGAGTTTTATGATGAAATTGGCTACCTCGGAATGAATATTCCTCAAGTCGACACAAGCTCCGCTCTGGAACGTTATGACTCCTTCTTTAAGGCCTCACAAGATAGCCTCATAAGCTCTGCTCATGATCTCTCTGAAGGTGGATTATTAGTTGCTTTAGCTGAAAGCTGCTTTGGTGCAAGAATGGGAGCCAACATCACACTTCCTAAAAATGGTCTCAATATCATCAGGAATTTATTCTCTGAATCCGCTAGTCGTATTCTTGTTTCTGTGCAAGCAGATAAAGTCAACGAATTCAAAGCTCATTTTGAAGGACAAAGCTTTGCCATACTAGGTGAAGTCTCTCAAGAGTACAAACTGAATATCAACGAAAGCTCACTTAATCTTCAAGGCCTGTACACAGCCTGGCGTAACCCTATTGCTGAAATCTAATGAATCCAAAGGTCCTCATACTTACTGGTGTTGGCATTAACTCCAACCGTGAACTCGCTGAAACCTTTGAGTTAGCCGGAGCGACGGCTGAACAGGTTCATATTAGTGTTTTAGAAGACACGCCTGAAAAAGCGCTCGATTATCAATTGATTGCTTTCCCTGGTGGATTTTCTTACGGTGACCATATCGCTTCGGGGAAAATCCTCGGAAATTTACTTAAATTTAAACTGGGTGATACCCTGAAAGAACTCGCCAGTCGGTCCGTGCCTATGATTGGCATCTGTAATGGCTTTCAGATTCTGGTTAAGCTTGGCTTACTCCCTCAAATGGGAGGCGAAGTCATTCAAGAAGCTAGCCTCATTCAAAATAACTCTGGGCAATATGAAGACCGCTGGGTCAACCTCAAGGTTTCAGATGAAGCCCGAGCCAAAAGCCCATGGTTTAAAGATCTAGAATCTCTTCGTTGCCCCGTTAGGCATGGTGAAGGCAAACTAGTCTTAGGCTCTAAGGACGATCTTGCTCGCTTACAAGCTTCTGGGCAAATTGCACTGCGCTACACAAAAGAGGGAGAACCGACTGACGAATACCCCTACAACCCCAATGGCAGCTGGGATGCCATCGCCGGCATCACTGACCCTAGCGGTTTAATTTTTGGCCTTATGCCACACCCCGAAGTTGCCATTCATGGCACTCAACTTCCAGATTGGACAAGACTAGAGCAAGTACCTACGCACACAGACTGCTTGAAACTATTTTCAAATATCGTTAATTATCTTAAGTAAATACTCATGCTAGTTCCCGAAGATGATATCTATTTAAGGGTTTACCCCGATCCTATTTTGGCGAAGAAAAGCCAAGCGATCGAAGACCCTTGTGATGAAAACATCCTACCTTCAGCAGAACGTATGCTGGATATTATGTATGATCATGACGGCATTGGCCTTGCAGGGCCTCAAGCTGGCATCCCTTTTCGCGTTATCGTTTACGATTTAAGTGAGGGCCGAGATCAGCCACAAGTTCTTATTAATCCTGAGATTGTAGAATTTTCAAAGAATAAATGCAGCGAAGAAGAGGGTTGCCTCAGCTTCCCAGAAGTTCGCAGCTCAGTTGAAAGAAGCGCACAAGTCGTTGTAAAAGGCTTTGAACCCAATGGCGATGAAATCCAAATTGAAGCCGATGAACTCATGGCTGCCATGTTCCAACATGAAATTGACCACTTAGATGGAATCTCATTTGTTGACCGCCTTGGAACAACAGGCAAAATGAGAATTCGCAAAGCTTTAAAAGATCTAGAAACCGACAACCCGCTCTGAAGCTATTCAAAGCCTTTAGCTTTTTCCATCAAGACGACTTACGAAGCCGTCTCAGCCGGGACCTTGGGGCCAAAGTAGAGCTTGAATGGAGCGATGACCCCGTCCGCAAGATTCTATTAAACAAAAATAAAAAGGGACGCCCATCCATTAGGCTACATCATGACTTTGATGGAATTTCTGGAGCTGACTATGAGGCATTACTTCTCTATATACAGAAGAGCAGCGCTGAAGCGCAAAAACAAATCATTGCTTACCTAGAAAAGAAAGCCTCAGCACGGTTTGATCAAAAACCCAGCAAAAGCTCTCACCCACTCCAAGCTTTGCTTGAGCAAATTCAAAAAAAGCATTTCTCTCAACTTCCACCTCTGAATCTCATTTGGGGATTAGAAGGAAAAAGAGGTCAACGCAAAACCATTCGTTTAGCCAGCTTCTGGCCAGAAAGAATGGAGATTCGCTTGCACCCCTTTCTTAAAGACCCCAGAATCCCAGAATATTATTTAAAGTACCTTCTTTTCCACGAACTCTGCCATGCTCACCTTATGAGTCAAGGTGAGACAAGTGAGAGTCATCACCACAACGATGAGTTTTACCGGCTTGAAAAGCGCTTTGAATCATATCAAAAGGCCACACTCTGGGAGGAAGAGCACTTGAGTGAAATATTATCTGAGCACCAAGATTAAACCCGCTTTCAGTAGGTTCCATACCACTTGACGATTAGTAAATTTCAACAAGGTGGGCCATCACACATTTACGGAATATATATGCAAGGCACCCCATCTGGACCAAGAATTTGCCGCGTTTGTGGAGCAAATTTATCTCCTCTAGCTGAATTCTGCCAAACTTGCCACTTATTTGATCAATGGTCAATGGCATTGGAAACCTCCAGCATTCCAGAACTCATCTCAAATCTACAAGAGAAAGATTTGGTTATGATGATTCATTTCATTAAACGCCTCAAAGATTGCTCTAGACACGCCCCTCGCATTAAACCCAGCAAAAGAAAATCCCCACAGGAATTCGATTTTGCCTTACAGGAAATAGAAAAAACAACCCGCGGCCTTGAGCTTACAAGCATTGAAGCGGTCGGAGTTTTAGAGATGGTGAAACAGAGTTTTATCGAAGAAATGTTTTACGAAGAATATAACCCTCCGGAAGATGGTGATCTAGACGATTAAGATAGCGATCTTGAGGAGCAAGTAAGTTTAAGACTTTTGAATTTTAAGCGCAATTATTAGAGATTTGACAATTCTGCGGTGTCTTTATTTTAACACCGCTTTTTTTAAGGACTAAGGAATATGGCTCATAAAGTAGGTCAGGGATCAACAACAAACGGCAGAGACAGTAACTCCCAACGCAGGGGCGTTAAAAAGTTTGGTGGTGAGAAAGTTTCTCCCGGAAATATTATTGTTCGCCAGTGTGGAACGCCTTTCAAACCTGGAAAAAACGTAGGCCTAGGTCGAGACTTCACCATTTTCTCACTAGTTGAAGGCAACGTAGAGTTCGACAAGCATAAAGTCGTATCAGTTATTCCTTCTTAATAACAGCACTCCCTCATAATACAAAATCCCGCAGAAAGCCTTTTCTGCGGGTTTTTTTTTTGCTTTCCCAGACCATTTCGCTCCTCGAAAAGTCCTCAAGCTTTCCCTAAGGAGAAAAGCTCGGCAGCTAAGTTTTATAAGTTCTTGCTGCGATAGAGAAAAACCTTAGTCTTTGTCCCCTAAAGGCAATCGTATAATAAATTTCGTGCCTTGCTCCGGGCTAGATTCGACCCTCATATTACCGCGATGGTGATCGCAGATAATGAAATAGGATATGCTAAGCCCTAAGCCCATCCCCTTTCCTAATGGCTTAGTAGAATAAAAAGGCTCAAATATTCTTTTTCGAGTCTCTTCACTCATTCCAGGGCCATTATCGTGAATTTCCAAACGGATAAATTGATTGATTTTTTCCTGGGATATGCGAATAGTAAAAGAAGGCCCTTCGTAATTAATATCTTTTTCTTCACAAAGCTCCTGGTATTCAAACATGGACTCAAGGCCATTCTTGATCAAATTCAAAACAACCTGCTGGATCTTTCCTTCATCACAAAGAATTTGAGGCAAATGGCTCTCGTATTCTTTTGTGAGCCTAATGTCTTTAATACTTAAATGATTCTTAAAGCTGAAAGAGCTACCCGCTAGAGCCAATACTTTATCCACAAGGTCAGTTAGATCATGAGACTGAAAAGATTCAGTGCTCTTTCTAGCAAAACTGAGCATACTATAAACAATATCAGCCGTTCTCTTGCCAGACTCCTGTATACGATCAAGCATTTTCAGGATATCTCTTTTCTCCATATACTGACGTACTAAGTCCAATGAGAGCCCAAGTGAATCTGCCACACGCTGATTAGCAGGCATTTCTAAGTTTTTTAGTCGATCGGCCATAACCCCTGCTGTTTGCATCATACCTGCAAGGGGGTTATTTATTTCATGAGCCATCCCAGCTGCCAAGCCACCAAGAGACATCATTTTATCTGACTGTATCACCACCTCTTCCATCTTCACTCTCTCAGTGACATCTTCTATGAGAATAACAGCATTATTGTGATCGAAGTCTTTCAGGGGATAAATAGTAATCTCTCTGTGTTCTCGTTCGGCCCCGCCACCCAGAATCACTTTCCGTTTTCTATAAGGACGCCCTGAATGAATACTACTCACAATCTGCTCCATATCAAAGAGCATGGACGGCAACACCTCCCCAAGTTTTCTGCCCAAGGCTTTATCAGCCTTTAGCCCTGTCATATTTTCACTACGCTTATTCCAGTGAGTCACCACCCCTGCTGAATCAACTCCAATAAGCACATATGGCATCGAATCTATGATATTACTAATGAAGTTTTGAGCACGCGTAAGCTCCGACTGAGCCAAACGTCGCTCTCTTATTTCGTCTTGTAAGTCTCGAGTTCTTTGTTGAACTCGCTTTTCCAGCTGCTCCATCAGATCCTTATTCAGTTCTTTTTGACGCTTTTCCTCTAAAATAATCGCCAACATATTGCATAAGTTCTTAATATAAGGAACATAAGGAAGGAATAGTTCTGTTTTATCAACGTCAAAATCTAAAGAAGCATGGCACAAATCATTATGGCATATAAGGTAGGAGTAATAAATTTCTTTCTTAGTGGCTTCTGATTGATTTTGAGAAAACAACAGCTTGTACTGAACGTCATTCACCCCAGGCACATCACGTAGACCTCTAGAAACAAAACTCATAATGGAGTTTGCGTGAGGCAAATGAGCCACCACACCCTGCATAAGAGCTATCTGACCAATAACTTTACTAGAAAGTCCTTTATCAGATGGCATGATTACCCTCAGGTGACATGATGAGAGAGATAATCCTCAGGCTCTATGAAAAAAGGGTTTTCCACGACTGCCCCATTAACCATCATTTGAGGATGAACTTTAAGCACCTCCATTATGGTTGCTCCATCGAAGAGATTAGCATTATACTGACAGATGGCTGTCACTGGTTTCTCCTTAAGCATCAGACTCACTCTAGATTCATACTCTAGCAGACGCTCGCCCCCTTTTACCTTTTCTATCTCTGGGTTCATTTCACCAATGACCCTGGCAGCAGAATAACCCAAATCTTTCGTTTCTTGGTAAAAGTGATCAAGTAATCCCAGCATCCTATCAGGGTCAAAAGTATTATCTTGAAAATAGACATCACTAGCCCCAGACATAAATATATCTTGTTTTTCCTTACGATCATCATAGGTAATATCATGTTGTGAAAGAAATGATCGCATTTCATTCTCACTCGTATGATTGGAAAAACAAGCAGAGCGCTCTTTAATTTTTAGCCCACTCAGAAGAAATTTACGTAGGCAATCTGCCCGTTCCTCATCTTCAGTAAAAACCAGGCACATATGAGTCCCCACCGGGACTTCTTGATCAGTAAAGCCTAATGAAGTTAAATGTTGCTCGCACATAACAAACCTCTCTTTCCTATCTCAAGAACATATAGTATAGTTGATTTCAAAAAAAATCTATCTTTATCTGCTTAGAACAGTCCCGCTTCTATGACGACTCAACCAACTCAAAAAGAATTCTAACGTGAAATAATCTAAATAGCATGCTGGGGCCTATATATCAGCCACTCGCTTTCAAATTGGAGAAATGAAGTTTGCTTGTTCAAGAGGCATTTGGATGACAAAACGTGTCCCTTTGTTCAGCTGTGAAAAAGCCTCAATAACTCCACCATGAGCACAAACAATACTTTTCACCGTAGCAAGACCAATACCTGAGCCTTCTTCGGAGCGACCAGCAAGTCGTTTAAAAGGCTGAAATATATCCTGACCATTCTTATCATCGAAACCAATGCCGTTGTCTTCAAAGACTATTGTGCACATTTTAGGCGCAATCTGAGTTTTATCTTGCTGAGAATCACTCCCTTGAAAGCAGGTCACTTGAATTACGGGTTTCATATTCTTCTGTGAATACTTAAGAGAATTATTGAGTAAGTTGGAAAACAATTGGTAAAGGTGTGTTTGCGACCCAATCAAAGAAGGGAGTGAATTGACCTCAAATTCTGCGTCATATTGGGCGAGATCATGACAAAAGTCTTCTTTCACGTCTTGTAGAACTTTATTCAAATCAACTTGGCTCAGCTGAAAATTTGCCCTGGTATGACGGGCGTAAGCAAGGATATCTGAGATTAAATTATGCATTCTTTCTCCAGAACGGATGGAGAGTTCTAATAGCTGTTGATTTTTACCATCCAATGCACCTTTACTTTCTGAAATCATACGCATGCAAGTCATCAAGTTAGATAATGGGCTACGCAAATCATGCGCTATCGTCTGAGCAAATTCACTTAAAGAGGCATTCACTTCACGCAGTTTAACATTAGCCTCATTAAGCTCATGGGTTCTTGAATCAACCAACTCCTCTAATTGCTCTTGATAAGCTTTATTCTCTCGCTGCAGACGAGACTTTTCTAGAACCTTCTCAACAGAAAGGGAGACCAGCGAGATATCTTCAAAAGGTTTTAAAAGAAAATCTGCTGCACCCAACTGAAGCGCAGCGATGGAGTCACTTATGTGCCCTGCTCCAGACATGATTATAACGGGAGTTTGCGGAGAAGCTTGATTTAACTCTTCTAGAACGCTAAATCCATCCATAAAAGGCATACGAATATCTGTAATCACTAAATCTGGAGATTTATCTTTAAAACACTCCAGACCTTCCTTGCCATTTGCGCTCGTATACACCTTGTAATCTCGATCTTCCAAATGACTCTTTATAGAATCACACACAAAACCTTCGTCTTCTATTAATAGAATTATTACCTTCGATGGCTCAACATCAAGTTCACTCCTAAGAGTAGGATGCTCCTTAGATGCCACTCCGCTCTCCATCATTCTTTTTATGAGACATATGATACACTTTTAGTTAGGCCTGTGATGGAAGACATTATTATTATACAGCACATGAATAGTCTAAAAGTGCAAAAATAAGCGTTGACAATAAATTATGCATCAAATCAGCACAAGGCAACACAAAAGGTTTATAAACTTTTAGATCGTTTGCCTTTTCAGTTTCATCTAAACTTAACAACTGCAATTCAATACCTTATTATTATAATCATAAGATGAGCTGAGACAATTTGTGAATAAAAATACATTTTCAAATCACTTTTGTGCCGTCATTTTTGCACACAGTTCTTATTTCCTATATCTTTGCTCATTCCTATCAGTCCATAACTTTAGCCCAAAAAACTGTATCCTTAATCACAGTAAAATAAGCTTAAGCACTTTTTTCAATTCTACGATATACCTAGCTGCACCATATAGCATAAGGACATTTAATGAATAAGGATATTCACGTTAAGTGCAAAGAGGGATCTGCTGACAGTCTAGCTTATCAGATGGTCGGAGCGTATCAGCAACTGACAGATGAGATCACTAGGAAAGGGCATAGGCAAGCTTTATGCGAAATCTTTGCTGAGGAGCGAGATGAAAACAGAGTTATCAGTGAGCTTATTGTCTATTTCAAGAACCATTCAGACAAACAATTACCCCTCCCACCAGATGTCGCCGTATCTTTATTAGAATTCTGCAATGCGCTATACCCAAGCGCTGGAAAAACGAAAAAGCAAAGCAAATCTACGAAGCAAAGCATTCATACAGCGAAACAGAATCATAAAAAAAGGCAGCTTAAGAAAACCCAAAGCCATCAGCCTGTCCAAAGCAAAAGCGAAGTTTTCAATCAAGGCAAATTACTCCTTATTCTTAATAATATCAATCAAGACAGAAGCCGATTACAGAAACTGATACACTCCTTTGAAGCACGGATCTTAAAAAACTTTTCTCACACCATTAAAAGAGTCACTCTCGACCTCAATGAAAGCGTCGTCTACGAAGTCGACCACATGAGGAAAAGCATCGAATTTTTAGAAAGCGAATGCACAAATTTAGTGCAAATACAAGAACTGGACAGTTTCAAACAGAAATTACAACAATGCAAAGCCCAGCTAGCAGAAATAATAATAGAACGAAACGAAGATTTCTGTCACCTTCAAGGAGACCCCTCCCTCAGCATCCGTATGATTCTAAGCACCTGGGCACATTGCTGTCAATTACGAAAAGAAAAAAAGAACTTCAAACAATACTGCATCATGAAGGTTGAAGCCTTCAGAAGAAATGTCGAAAGAAAGATCAATGAATCCGAAGTCATCGTTAATAGAACCATACAATGCGTACAGTCATTAAAGGGAATAGGCCATTACTCTTATGATATGGTTAGAGATATAGAGCGGCTACTAAATCAAATTCTCAATGTGGACACTAATATTCTCACAACAATGAGAATGATCATTCAACGAATCCTAAAAAAAATCAATGCTCATTTACATTTACTCGTTAATAACTACTCTAAAGAACAAAAACAACTAAGCATTTTTCCCTCTTTCGTGCGCCAGTCACTTGAAAATTTTAGCCATGAACTGCCCCGTGCTCTCTGGAAAAAAGATGAAACTGAAATTCGTAGAATTATAAGTCAAATAAATGGACTATATCAGAAAATACAAAGTGATATTGAAAGGTCCGTAAAAGACTCTCACAAGAGGAAAAAAATTTCTCTTTCAATAAAAAAGCAATTCCAGCATCTCATTAGTCTTTCACTAGCCATAACACATGGGCTGAGTCTAAGCCCGCAAGGGTAAGTGATGTGAAATTCACAAATATAACAAATGAAAGTCCAAGAATACTCATTTGAAAAAATTACTATCCATAATGAACAGCTTAGTTTAAAAACCCTGGTTATCCAACAAAAAAAGACAGTCTTAGTATATTTGCAAGCCCCCTTAGCTGATACACTACGCGCCATTAGACTTTCTCTTTTTACATATAAACAGCGATGGATAACCAGAAACTCATAAAAGTAGCAGATAACATAAGAGCACTAGCAGCAGCTATGCCAGAACAAGCCAAATCAGGTCACCCTGGTGGAGCTATGGGCGGCGCAGACTTTATGGCTATCCTTTATACTGAATTCCTAAAATTTGATCCCACTGATTTAGAGTGGTTTCTGAGAGATCGCTTTTTCCTCGACCCAGGTCATATGTCCCCCATGCTTTACGCGACCTTATCTCTTTTCGGCGCTTATAGCATGGACGATTTAGCCAATTTTCGTCAATGGGAAAGCCCCACTCCTGGCCACCCAGAACTTGAGCCTCATCGTGGCGTCGAGAACACATCTGGGCCCCTAGGCCAAGGCCACGCAATGGGAGCGGGCGCTGCTTTAGCAGAGAGATTCCTAGCTGCTCGTATTGGTGAAGAAATCAATCACAAAACATATGCCTATATTTCAGATGGCGGTATCCAAGAAGAAATATCCCAAGGTGTTGGCCGCATCGCTGGACACTTAGGCCTCAGCAATTTCATCATGTTTTATGATTCAAATGACATCCAGCTGTCTACAAGCACCGATAAAGTAACAATTGAAGACACAAAAATGAAATACGAAGCTTGGGGCTGGCGCGTTGAAGTCGCTCAAGGGTCTAACTTTGACGAACTTCGAGCAGCCCTCAAAGCAGCCAATAGCGAAACCGATCGCCCCACCCTTATTATTGGCAAAACGATTATGGCCAAAGGTGCCGTAACAGACCAAGGTGAATCTTTCGAAAGAACCATTTCAAGCCATGGCCAGCCACTCAGTAAAGCAGGCGCATCGTTTGCAAAAACCATTGAAAATCTCGGCGGTCAAGGAGACAATCCTTTCCAGATCTACCCTGAAGTTGCAGAAGCTCTCGAAGAAAGCAAAAAATCTCTCACTCAAGAAGCTGCTGTGCGCAAAGAAAATCACTCTGCATGGGCTACAGCCAATCCAGCACTGGACGCCAAACTGAAAAAATTCATCAGCTTGGAAATGCCTGAGCTTGATTTCAGCGCCATAGAACAAAAAGCAGGTGCTGCCACACGCGCTGCCTCTAAAGCAGTTCTAGCTTATTTGGCAGAAAACACAGAGAACCTCATCGTTGCATCTGCCGACTTAAGCAATAGTGATAACACAGATGGCTTCCTCAATAAAAGCAAAGCTTTTGAAAAAGGGGACTTCAGCGGAGCCTTCTTCCAAGCTGGTGTAGCAGAACTCACAATGGCAGCCATGATGAATGGCATCGCCATTCATGGCGGCGTTCGCGTTGCCGGCGGAACATTCTTTGTCTTTTCCGATTATCAAAAACCAGCTGCCCGTATGTCCGCTCTTATGGAATTACCGGTTATCTACATTTGGACTCACGATGCTTTCCGCGTTGGAGAAGATGGCCCAACTCACCAGCCAATTGAACAAGAAGCGCAAATTCGCCTATTAGAAAAAATGAAAAACCTCAAAGGAGAAAGAAGCCTCTTGGCTCTTAGACCTGCTGATGTGAATGAAACCACTGTCGCATGGCAAATGGCTCTCGAAAACAAAAGCACTCCTAGCTGCCTCATTTTGACTCGTCAAAATATCGTGGATCTTCCTGAAAGTTCTTACAGCAGTGCCCTAGCTGCAAAAAAAGGCGCTTACACACCAGTCGATTGCGAAAACCCAGATATCATCTTAGTTGCGAACGGTTCAGAAGTTTCTCTTCTCGTTGAAGGCGCTGAAGAACTTAAAAAACAAGGCAAAAAAGTCCGTGTCGTTTCTATCATATCTCCCGCTCTCTTTAAAGAACAAAGCGCAGAATACCAAGAATCAGTGCTTCCTTTTGGAGTTCCTACACTTGGTTGGACAGCTGGCCTGCCAGTCAACCTAGAAGACACATGTGGCCCTCTTGGCAAAGTAATCGGCATGACAAGATTTGGCGCTTCAGCTCCTTATACTGTGCTTGACGAAAAATTTGGCTACACGGCTGCCAATGTTCTTGAACAAGCAAGCAACTACCTCACTGAGCATTCTGCTCTCGTGGCAAAAATTGCTGCCTTGAACTCATAGGACTTTAGTTCTTCACATTATATTACCCTAAGCGGGTCGAAGCTTCGGCTTTGACCCGCTTTTTTTATTTCCTCATATCTCTATGAAAAAACTTAGTTTTCTTGCCTTGGGTAGCGAGCTTCTTTCGGGCTACGTCCTGGAAAGCAATAGTCATTGGCTACAAAAAGAACTCTGCGCCACCAACTTGATAATGAGACAAGCACTCACCATTGGCGATGAATACGAGCACATCATCTCTTCCATCAAATCATTATGTGAGCACTCAGATGTCATGATGATTTGCGGAGGCCTGGGCCCAACCGATGACGACCTAACCCGGGAAGCCCTCGCTGAAGTGACGGAACAAGAGCTCGTCTTTCACGATAGGTCATGGACTGAGATTTCTGCCGTCTTTGAACGCATGAATCGCCCCCTCTACGAAAGCAATCGCAAACAGGCTTATTTACCTAACGGCGCCACAGCCCTCACAAATCACTGGGGAACAGCTCCTGGTATCCGCATGCAATGGAAGAACACCGATATTTTCGTTTTCCCGGGAGTTCCCTCTGAATTTAAGAATATGTGCGAAGAGTATTTACTCAGTGAGTATCAAGGGCAATACTCAGCTCAATTTTTTAAATTATGGGGAATGGGTGAATCTAGAATGATGGACATCATCAGTGAAAACAAAGTCATCCCAGATGGTGTCATTTGGGGAACCATCGCCAGAAAAGAAGGCGTCTCTCTGCATTTTTCCTCTGAGCAAAAAGTGAGCCAAGACATACTCAAAACATGCTACAGTAATGTCAGGCATCATTTTAACGATTATATTTATAGCGAAGAAAACCAAAGTCCCGTAGAAATCCTCGCTCATCGCTTAACCACGAGCAAACTATCTTTGTCCATAGCTGAATCCTGTACTGGAGGCATGCTGGCATCGTGGTTCACTGAGCTTAGTGGATCATCGGCCTACTTCCAAGGGGGCATCGTTGCTTACCAAAATGAAATCAAAGAAAAGCTGCTTAATGTTCCGGAACAGACTATCATCCAAGAAGGCGCCGTCAGTGAAGCCACAGCCAAAGCCATGAGCGAAGGCGTCAGAGAGTGCCTTAATTCTTCCATTGGCATAGGCATAACTGGCATTGCTGGACCTGGAGGAGGAAGTGAAGATAAACCCGTGGGCACCGTCTGCATAGCTGTTAGCCATCTAAACAACACCACTGTTGAGCGTCATCTATTCAAAGGAAGCAGACAAGATATTCGCGAACACTCGGCTTACCGAGCTTGTCTTATGGCGATTCATATGCTCAACTCTAATAAAGAATCATCAACGTGAGCAAAGAGAAGCCCTGGTTCGCCAATGCCTTTGGCGATTTGTATACGCAAGTCTATGCTCACCGCAATAAAGATGAAGCCATAGCCCACTTGCCTTTTCTCTACAAAGCAGCAAGACTAGGTGAGTGCGAAGGTACAATTCTCGATTTAGGCTGCGGCACTGGTCGCTATTCGAGCTTACTAAAAGCCAAAGGCCATACAGTTATCGGCCTAGACTACTCCGCCGATTTACTCACACAAGCCAAACAAAGCGACCCAAACCTCAGCCTCATTCGTGGTGATATGCGCCACATCCCTTTTGTCACTTGCTTTAGCCGAATACTAAGCCTTTTTACCAGCTTTGGCTATTTTGCCGATGATAACGAAAATGAAGCTGTGATCCAAGGCATGGGGCGAGCCTTAAATACGGGAGGGATTCTTTACCTGGATTACTTAAACCCCAAATGTGTTGCCTCTGCTCCCTGGAGTCAAGTTGAACAGCAAGGTTTTACGATTAAGTCCTGCAAAAATCTCAACAGCAAGAACATGGTCGTTAAGAAAGTCATTATTTCAAAAGGCGATGAAGTGCTCAGCCAATACGAAGAGCAAGTGAAGCTTTATGGGCCCGAATGGTTTCAGGCCAGCGCTGCTCAGACTGGCTTGGAATTAGTCGGCACCTTTGGCGACTACCAGGGGCGGGAGCTCAAGCATGACTCCCCTCGCTGCATTTACACTTTTAGAAAAGTGGCGAAGTCATAAAAGTCGCCGGAGGCAAGTGGTAAGTTGGACTAATGAGCCGGAGGCGGGCAATAGCTTGGCCTGATGAGCCGGAGGCAAGTGGTAAGTTTGCCTAATGAGCCGAAATGTTGTTTTTAAGCTAATCTATTTTAACGATTACGGACGACGGGCTTTTTTTCTTATCCATTTTCTGGCAAGCTTCACATATACCCGTCAGCACCATGGAGTGATGAAATAGCTTGAAGCCAAAAGACTCAGCAATTTGAGTTTGTATGCGCTCTATTTCATCTGAATGAAATTCAACAATATTGCCACAGCGATCACACACCAAATGATCATGATGTTGATGCCCTAGGGTTCTCTCGTAAGCCACTTTTGCATGTGAACTGGTCTGCACTTTTGCCAAAAGCCCTGCTTCCATCATATGCTTGATGGTTCGGTAAATCGTAGCCCGGTGAGAGCCTTTGAGGTCACCTAGCCTTTCTTCCAATTCATCTACTGTAAAGTGCCCTTCTAGATTATAGATTTCCTCAAGCACCATCATGCGGCTTTTTGTTTGCGAAAGCCCTCGTTTACGCAGAAATGCTTTAAAAATGGTCTCTGCATTCTTTGCTGTTTCGCTGTAATCGTCGTTATCCACTTTTCTACCAGTCCCTTCTATGAATAAAACCTAAGTTGAACGAATTCCATCATTTTCAATCGTAATAAGGCCATCCTTATACAAACTACCAATGGCTTTTTT
>JADGBV010000089.1 GCA_015231345.1 Planctomycetota bacterium | reverse complement strand
GTTTATTACTGTGACGGCTCTTATGAAATTTACAAAGAAAATAGGTCGCGCAGGGTTAAAGAAGCTCATGAAAAGGGGGCTGTGCATAGTACGGAGAAAAGTCAGCGTCAGTATGGTAAACTAAAGAAAATCCAATGAGCTTAATTTCCGAATCAGATATCCTTTTTGAAAAAGACATCGTCCTTGTGGACGATAATGAGGATAATTTGGTTGTGGTGAAGCATATTCTTAATCGCATTGGTTATAAGAATGTCAGTTCTTTTTCTAAGCCTGAGATCGTGATAGACGAACTAAAAGCTTCAGGTAGAGTCCCTGACTTATTCATTCTCGATGTCATGATGCCTATAATTGATGGTATCACTTTAGCTAAGAATATTGTCGAAGATGAGTTTTTTAGTGGCTCATATATTATTTTTGCTACAGCACGAGATGTGAATGAAACTCTAGAGGAGTGCTTTGATGCAGGTTGTCGCGATTTTGTTCGCAAGCCCATCTCTTATGTTGAGTTACGCTGCAGAGTTTCAAATGTATTGGAATTGCAGAATGTGCAGCTTAACCTGAAAAAACAAAATGAGGCCTTAAAGAAAACATCTGTCACAGATGCTTTGACTCAGTTGAGTAACCGTAGGTTTTTAGATGAAAGACTGGCGGATGAATTTAATAAATGCCAGCGTTATCATCATGAATTGTCTTTTCTTATGCTTGACTTAGATCACTTTAAAAAGGTGAATGACACGTATGTCCACCAGATCGGTGATGATGTTTTGGTGGAAATGGGGGCTATTTTACGTGATGCTGTGCGTTCGACCGATGTGGTGGCGCGTTATGGAGGGGAGGAATTCTCTATTATGTTAACGAGTACTCCCAAAAACCGAGCCATCGAATTTGCGGATAGACTACGACTTCGAGTCGAAAAACATTTATCCATTCCCTCAGCTCCTGACTTAGCCGTTACTGTGAGCATTGGCTTGTCGGCCTTTGAAAGGGGCATGGAAAAAGTGGAAGATTTGTTGTTAAGGGCCGATAAGGCTTTGTATAAAGCAAAGCACGAAGGGCGTAATAAAGTCGTAGCCGATAGCTAAGGCTTTATTAAAAATTCTCACTCATATTTATTAGCTTTTTCTATCACTGCTGGATAAAAAAGGCCATAAAAGAGCCGAAAAAAATAGCGGCTTAAGCCGCTATTTTCAAATATGAATACTGGTTTAAAGAAAAATTCTTATTTTTTACCTACAAGCTTGCGGTTAGCAACTTTAGGTAAACCATAAACAGAATCTTCTTCAGGGCTCCATTTGCCTTCAGCTTGCAATTTAGCTAAACGGTCAACACGACTCAAGACGTTCTTGTGGCGACCGCCTGATCGACCGGCGAGAAAGCTTCTATGCAGAGACATCTTATTTCCTCTTTTTATAAGTTAGTTGGGTATTTATTTAAAAACACGCCGGAAAAATTTCGTTTATTCCAGCGATAACGTGAAATCTCAGTTTTGAGGCGGTTGGCCTCGGCATTGAGAGAAGTAAAACGACCGACGTATACTATGCCTCTTTTGTAATCAGCAAAGGCATCATAGCCATCGGATTTGAGGGATGATACTAGGGCCTTGGTTTCTTCCAATTTATTATGACCAAGAAATGATTGCACCTGAACGGTGACTTTGTAGTTGCTTTTTGGAGCAAGAATTTTCGCTTTAGCAGGGCTTAGGGGCTTGATGCTTGTCGGAAGTATGGATGCGGGCTGGATATTGTTGTTGCTTTTGGGTGTGACGGACTCAATTGAAGCTTGGCTGGGCTTTTGGGTCCCGAAGTTCTTCATGGTCATTTGTCTCAATTTTGCCTCTTGGCCTTCTTTGAAACCAGAGTTTTGCCCAAGCCTAAAGCCTAAAAGGCCAGAGACGATTACGGCGCACGCCATGCCAAAAGCGATATAATAGAAGTTGTCATTCTTTTCTCTGACACTCACCCCAGCTGTTTGGTGCTGATTGAGATTGCTTGTTGATGAAAAACTTGGGCTTGGAGCTTCGGCCACAGGATTTTGTGGAGTATTGTCGCGCCTTGATTTTGTTGGTTCAGGTTTTGGCGCTGCAGCTGCAGGTTGAGGTGCGCTTTCTTTTGGGCTCGACGAAGGTGGTAGCACTTCGAAAAGGCTTACGGACTTGTTTTTTGCCAAGTTGTTAATCCTCTAGATCTGAAAAGGAATTCAGGAAGAGGTCATAGATGTCTTTTAAAATAGCAGCCGCGGGAGCTTGCGCATCATCAAAAAGGGATCCATCACCATGATACCTAAGCTGCACCGTAAGTTTTGTCCCGGCTTCAAGGCCGAGGCTCATTAAATCAAAAACACTTTTAATAGAAATTTCACCACGCCCTTCGATATGGAAGTTCATTTCCAAATCGTCGCCATAAGGCATAAGGATTTTCTCGTAAATTTGAGCACTTGGCCTAGCATGTAAGCCATGCTTATTCAAAACCATAAGGTCTTGGTACCAAAATCCGTCCTTTTCAGTCGGATTAAGCTCAGGCATTTCCTCTTTTAATAAGTGTTTCATTATGGGGGGCAGCATAAAGTCCATATGAATTTTGCTAGAGGTTTGTGGCAGAATTATAGCTTGATTTACCATCCTCTAACTCCATTTTACAATATAATGCCTGATAATATTAAAGATCAACCCGATTCTGATTTATGGATCTCTCTCGATGAAGCTGTTCTTCGGTCGGGTGTTTCAAAACGCAATATTCAAGAGTGGGTTCGTTCAGGGCAAGTAAAGAGAGAAAAGCGCCGAGGCAAGATATTTGTTTGGGTGAGGGACCTGGTCACATTAACCCCACTGACACAAAAAGAAGAAGTGGAGACTGAAGAGCTTCCAGTGATGACAACAGAAATTTTGCCGCCCTCGGCAGGAGAGTTGTCTCAAGGTGCCTCAGCTTCTCTGCGCTTAGTGGGTGAGCAGCTCAGAAAAAACTCTGAAAACCAAGAAAACATGCTGACTCGCATGGATGAAATTCAAGGCGTGCTTTCTCAGGTGAATGATATGGATCGCTTGGATCCACGAACCATTAAAGAATTATCTCTTCTGGGCAATGTTTTTCGTTCGATCCACCAAAATGGTGAAAAAGTGGCTGAGGCTTTGAAAACACAGGAGCTCATGCTTAAAGGCCTGGGTGAAGAAAGTGCGAAAAAAGAGGAGCTGCAAAAAGAAGTTCACGATTTGGAAAAGAAGAGTGATCGGGGTTATTGGGTTGCGGCTCTTATCAGTGTTGTGGTGTTGGCCATTAGTGGCGTTTTGTACCTTATGATGAGTCAGGAGCAGCAAAAATTAGAAAATAATATTCTTTCTCAGAATGAAGAAATTGAATTGAAAGAGGGAGAGATTAAGGTTGCCAAAAATGAGATCAGCAAAAAAGAAGATGAAAAATTGGAGCTGGAAAGGCAAAAACAAGCAGAATTCATTGCCGCTCAAGATAAATACGCCAATGACCTCACTCTGCTAATGGAAAAACAGGCATTGGAAAAAGAGAAAATCCGTCAAGATTTCCAAAAGCAAAAGCAGACGGAAGTTCAAGAAGCCAAAGCCTTATTCGAGAAAAGAGAAAGTGAATTAAGCCAAAACATGGCCACGCAACTTAAAGCTCAAGATGAAAATTTAAAGGCGATGGAGCTGAGGCATAAAGAGGAGTTGTCTCGCCTTGAGGATTTAAATGCCGCTTATCTGAGTGCTCTAGGTCAACAAACACAAGCCATCAAAAAAGCGATTTCGGAAATTCAGCCTAGTACGGAAGCTTCTTTGCTTGAAATAAAAGATAGCCCTGCTGTGCGCGAAACTCTTAGGCCATAAGTCTTCGGAGAACCCTAAATCCAATATTTAGGATTTTGAGTCTCTGTTTGAGGGGTGCCTAGCGATTATCATCGACAAGCTTAGAAAGAGTCACAGAACTAGCGATTCCAGTGATTAAGCAAAACCAATAAAAGCCTTCTTTAAATGCAAAATTCGGGATCCACTGAACTGAATAATCATCAGCAACAAGAATGAGACCAATGGCACCTACTATAAGCGAAATGGCTAAATAAATATTGCTTTTTCCAACAGGGATCACCGGTCCTGGGCCTTTGCGGATTTTCTTGCCCAGGTTACCTTTTTGAGCTGCGGTTGTTTTGCGCATGCGCATAGAGTCTTCGGCTGCTCTTGCAAGCTGGGAGATATTGCTGCCTAAGCCCACACTGCTGGCTTGACTATCAGAACTATTGGCTTGTTTTTTCTGACGTCTTTTTTGAATTTCTTGCTCCATTTGCAGCAAGGCCTTCTTGAGTTTTTCGCTTCTCTGAGTTTTATAGCGTAGGCGGTACTGACGGAAGGTCTTCTCAAGTTGTTGGTCAGTTAGATCTGTAATTTTTGCCATGCTGTCTCCGGAGTTAAGAGCATTTTAGTCGTAGCAGTCCAGAGAACAACTCCCCTGCTTTTAAACAGGTCCAGCTTAGAATAAATCGCTGTTTCAAGGAGGCTTATGTGCTCATTTCCTGAGCAAATAAAGACTGCAGATATTATATATCCTGTCTTGCACAAGCTTGATACATGTATAATTCACCACCCTTAACGGGATATTACTTTAGTTGGTGTGAAATGCCAAGTTCTATTAAGGTTGCACCTTCACTTTTAGCAGCCAATTTTGCCAATTTAGGCCAGCAAATAGCGACGATTGAAAGCGCTGGTGCAGACTGGCATCATGTCGATGTTATGGATGCTCACTTTGTGCCCAACTTGGCTTTTAGCCCCGATATGCAAGGTCATTTGAATGGCCTTACAGACAAATTCATCGACACTCATTTGATGATGGAAGAGCCTTCGCGCTATGTGGATGCTTTTATTCAAGCAGGCTCAAAGAATATTACGATTCATGTTGAATGCAATGAAGATGTCGAAAGCTCCTTAAAGAATATTAAAGACAAGGGACTTATGGCTGGAATTTCCTTAAAACCAGGCACGCCTGTTGAAAGTCTAGACCCTTACTTGGAAATGGTGGATCTCATTTTAGTGATGACGGTTGAGCCAGGCTTTGGTGGTCAATCTTTTATTCACCCCATGCTAGAAAAATTACAGTACCTTAGGAGTAGACTTGACTCTTTGGGTTTAGATTCTTACCTTGAAGTCGACGGTGGCATTAATGATGAGACCGGCCGACTTTGTGCGGAAGCAGGTGCAAATGTTTTAGTATCGGGAAGTTATTTATATAATGCTGAAAACCCCAAGCAAGCTATTCAAAGTTTGCGGGACTAAAATTTGCTCAAAGAGTATAATCGATTATTCCTTGTAAGTCAGGTTGCTGTCGATGGTCTTTTGGTTAGTTCAGGCTGGTGGATCTCGCACCGGATGGTGGAAAATAAGGTGCTTGATACTGGCGATAGTCCCGTATCTCTGAATTTTGGTGATGGCGGACTTCTTTTTGGCTTAAATATTCAAAAAGATGTCTTGGACTTAAGTTTACTTTCTCAAGCTCATATTTTTGCTGTGCTAGCTATTTTATATTGCTTAAGTGTTGCCGGTATGTATCGGTCATTTCGCAATACGGCATCTCTGGAAGATATAAAAGCGATTTTGAAGGGATTAGTCTTTTTTCTCATTCCTGTTTGGTTTATCACAGAACTCAGCCCCAGTTTGAATATTCCCACTGGTTTTATTCCCCTTTTTATTTCCATGACATGGCTCATCATGAGTCTTTTTCGTTTTTCAGAAAGGCAAGTTTTAAAGTACCTGAGGGCCAGAGGTTTTAACCAGAGGCACCTGCTCATTGTGGGAGCGGGGCGAAATGCGCAAAATCTCGTCAACCGCATAGGCCGCTGTCAATGGATGGGCTTTAAAGTGGTCGGCTATATCACTCAAGAGTCCAGTCGCGTAGGCAAAACATTTATGGGTACAGAGGTTTTGGGCGTTATAGAAGATTTGCCGGAGATATTGGCAACGAAAAAAATCGACCAAGTTTATTGCGCTTTATCTAATGATAAAGCTCATCTAATCAAGAATGTCTCTGAAGTCTTAGAGCAGTACACTGTGGATTTTCGTGTGGTTCCCGACTTGGGTGGCATGAGTACTTTGCATAATACTTTTTTTGAGATTGATGGTGTACCCGTTCTTGGCATTCGCGAAACACCCATGCAGGGCTTTGGGAATGTGCAGAAAAGACTCTTCGATGTCGTGGTGAGTCTACTGATCTTGGTGTTTATTAGCCCGATCTTCTTGCTCTTGGCATTGCTTGTAAAGTTGTCATCCAAAGGGCCTGTTTTCTACAGGCAAAAGCGTGTGGGTTATGATGGGCGCATTTTTCATATTCTTAAGTTCAGGTCCATGGGTGTGGATGCAGAAGATGGTTCTGGAGCTGTTTGGGCTGTGAAGGGTGATGATCGCACAACTAAACTAGGTTCTTTTATGCGTAAAACAAGTTTAGATGAATTGCCACAGTTTTTTAATGTGCTCATGGGGCATATGAGTGTGGTTGGCCCTAGGCCAGAAAGGCCTGAGTTTATTAAGGACTTTCGTGAGGAATTGCCAAGGTATATGTTGCGTCACAAGATTAAGGCGGGCATCACAGGCTGGGCTCAGGTCAATGGTTGGAGAGGTCAAACTTCTCTTAAGAAAAGATTGCAGTATGATTTGTATTACATCGATAACTGGTCCATTTGGTTTGATGTTCGTATTGTATTAGATACTATAGTTCGTGGTTTTATGGATAAGAATGCTTATTGAATGTTCGTATCCAGTGTTTTTTTTGAAAGTGAGAAAATTAGATGAATGATTCATTGCTTCAAGTAGGTGTGGTCGGTTATGGTTACTGGGGACCCAACCTCGTACGTAACTTTATGTCTTTGGATGGAATATCGGTTAAAGCGGTTTCGGACCTAGACAAGAAGCGCCTTAAGATTATGTCGCAGTCTTACCCTGGCATATCCTTTTCCACTGACTATATGGATATTATTAATGACCCCGCTATCGATGCGGTGATTGTGGCGACTCCAGTGTCATCGCACTACCCAATTGCTAAAGCAGCTCTCTTAAAAGGCAAGCACTGCTTTGTAGAGAAGCCTCTTGCTGATTCATCGGAAAAAGCTTTGGAGCTTATTGAAATTGCCGATGCAAAAGGAGTTCATTTATTTGTCGATTACACTTTTCTTTTCACAGGTGCTGTGAAAAAGATGAAAGAACTTGTCGATCAAGGGGCGCTAGGGGACTTGCTTTATTTTGACTCTGTGCGCATCAATCTTGGGCTTTTCCAGCATGATATCAATGTTATTTGGGATCTGGCCCCTCACGACCTTTCCATTATGGACTACCTCATTAATCGACCTGCAAAAGCTGTTTCGGCCATTGGTGCGTGCCATGTGGGTAATGGCCTCGAAAACGTAGCTTATGTCTCTGTTATTTATGATGATAATCTTGTGGCTCATTTTCACTGTAATTGGTTGGCTCCAGTCAAAATGAGGCAAATTATACTAGGTGGAAATGAAAAAATGGTCATATACGATGAAATGGCTGCTGAAAAAATTAAAATTTACGACCGAGGCGTCTCACGCCCTATGGATCAACTCAGTGAATTGCCTTCGACAAAAGCCTTTAATTATCGTATGGGTGACATGGTGGCTCCCAAACTTGATGAAACAGAAGCCTTAAAATCCGAATGTTCTTATATCTTGAATTGCATTCAAAATGGCTCTAAGCCCATAAATGATGGCGAAGCTGGCTTGCGTATTGTGAAGATTTTAGAAGCGGCGACACAATCTGTGAAGCTTAATGGAACAGCTGTGGAGCTCGCATAAAATAAAACAAAATAATGCTTCTCTAGGATTACAAGTGGTTATAATATAGAGCAATCTATTTAAAAGGGTTTGCCTATGAGTAAGGTCAAGACGTTTGTTTTGGATACAAATGTTCTTTTACACGATCCCAATAGTCTTCATTCCTTCCAGGATAATAATGTAGTATTACCCATGGCGGTGATTGAAGAGCTAGATTCAATGAAAACCCGATCCGATGAGATCGGTAGAAATGCCCGGCGGGTAATAAGGGATCTAGATAACCTAAGAGATAGAGGGAAATTAGGTGATGGGGTAAGAATCGACGAGGGAGGAATCATCAAAATCATATCCTCCAAAACCATGGAAGTCGAGATAGGTTTTAGCGATGATAAAGCGGATAACCGTATTATTCGTGTGGCGTACGGCCTTCATAAAGAAGGCAAAACTGTCACTTTTATCACCAAAGACATTAATGCTCGAATTAAAGCCGATGCCTTAGGGCTCAATGCCATGGACTTTGAGAAAGAGAAAATTAACTTCGATGAGCTTTACACAGGCTTTCGCGAAGTGGAAGTCCCTCGTGAAACTGTGGATCAGTTTTATGCGGAAGATTCCATCAAAGTTAAAGATTTGGATGTGAACCCTAATGAATTTATTGTACTTAGGGATGAAACAAACCCAAAACACACGGCTTTGAGTAAATCTCGTGCCCGAAATGAACTCGTCCACCTGAGTGATAAACTCTCCCGTGCTTGGCATATACGGCCTAAAAACCGTGAGCAAAGGATGGCTTTAGAACTCTTGCTTGATGACCGTATTTCGTTCATCACTCTTGTGGGTCAAGCTGGCTCAGGTAAAACTCTCCTGGCACTGGCTGCCGCTTTAGAGTTAACTTTAAGAGCAAAGAACTACGATAAAATATTGGTTTCAAGGCCCATCATGCCTCTGGGCCGGGATATAGGTTACCTCCCTGGTAATAAAGATGCAAAACTAGCTAGTTGGATGCAGCCTATTTTTGATAACCTTGGCTTGCTCATGCGTTGGCAGACATTGGACTGGTCGGATAAATCCCAGAAAAAAGTGGATGCGCTTATTTCAGACAATATTCTGGAGCTTGAAGCCCTTACTTATATTCGCGGACGGACAATCAACCGACACTTCATGATTATCGATGAAGCGCAAAACCTTACGCCTCATGAAATCAAAACCATCGTAAGTCGTGCTGGTGATGGTACTAAAATAGTGCTAACGGGCGACCCGTACCAGATAGATAACCCTTACTTGGATGCTAATAGTAATGGTCTGACTTATGCAGCTGAACGGTTAAAATCACAAAGTCTACATGGCCATGTGACCTTGAGGAAAAGTGAACGTAGTGAGCTGGCAGCTCTTGCTGCTGAGGAGCTATAGGGAGATAGTTTAAGTTCGGGGGAAAAGCATAGCTTTTTCCCCCTTTCTCATTTTTCCGTCATCATTGCCTGTTCTAAATGGGCGCTGATCGTAATATTCAGCCCCATAAATCGAAAGGAATATATGTAAGGGAATAATGCTCTTTGTTGCAAAATAAGGTCAATCATCATGCCCTTGCGACAGAATCTTTATTGCAGATTTAATCCAGGAGGATCGCTCTAAACTCACATATTATTACGGATTTTACTTTATCACGAGAAAATGATTTATTGAGAACAAATGATTAATATTAAAAATATCGGATAATATTTACTTACAAAATCAAAAATATCAGATAATTTTAATATTGTAAAGTAAAAATATCAGTATGTGCTTGATCGATTGGGCCGTTGTTCTTGATTTGAGCTTCTGATAATGAAAATGCTGAATACTCTGAACCATTTAATGATTTAGAGAGTGAATCATGGTGAAAATTCATGAGCTTGATATTGTTAGAATTTAGCAAGCCCCAACAGTTAATAGTGAGATAAAAAAGAAAAGACCATGTGTCGTCATATCTCCTGATTTAATTAATCATAATTCCAGGGCGGTACTGATGGCTGCAATTTCTGAGTGTAATGAATAGAAATCCGAATATCCTTTGTTTGTACCTGCATTTGCACATGGCTTTACGGGTTTAAAGTGGAAGCAGCTAAATCCTATACTTTAAACGAATATAATTATGAATAATACTGCTCTCCTTCTTCTTGTGTCTTTAGCAATCAATATAGGACTTGCAGTTGATAGATTCAATCAGTCCACTGTAATTGAAGCATCCAGTCAATTGAATCAAGAATCTAACCAATTAGATGAAGAGCCTTCCGAATTGCTCAGTAATCCAATTGATAAATTTTCAGGGAAATGGGAATATTCTTCTGGAGGAAGCAAATTTACTCGGGAAATTAAAGAATCGGTGTATTGTATGTTGAAAAGAGACGATTCTGTTGTCTGGGTACGCCCTTGTGCCTTAAGTGACGAAAATACACTTATTGTAGGGACGGATTTAGAGCATAAGTTAAATTCAGACGGCACACTTAGCATCGAAGGTCGGTATACTGGGTTGAAGGTAAGTAATGAGGACTCCGAGGTATATGAGTCTGCCGATCTTGGCGATAAATGACCAGGCCCTTGCTGCTCTCAACTCTTCTTCGCTAAGTCCTTAAATTCACACTAGAAGACTAAAAAATACTTATATACTCTTTTTTCGTGAATTTGCTTTAGCTTGCGAATTATCTCAATTTCTCATTCTCGAGATATTCGAGTCGATTTTTTTATACCTAAACTCAGCACATAATACTTCAAATCATAACTTTTTATCACAAAGATGAATATGGACAAAAGTCATAAAACAATTGGTATGCTATGCCATTTACTTGCATTTGTTGGCTATATCGGAGTTCCATTCGGGAATATCTTAGGGCCTCTTGTTTTGTGGCTTATAAAAAAAGATGAGTCCGAATTTATTGACTCCTGCGGGAAAGAATCTATCAATTTCCAAATTAGTATTATGATTTACAGTGTAATATCAGGTCTGTTATGCTTTGTGTTTATTGGCTTTCCCATGCTATTTGCTGTTCTTATAGCAAATGTGATTTTCGTAATTATGGCAGCTATAAAAACAAATGAAGGAGAGGATTATCGTTATCCATTCACCATTAGGTTCCTATAAAATAATGCCGCTAAAACTCCTATTCCAAAGTGTAATAGGCAAATGGATCTGATGCGTAACCCCAGCATGACTCCCAGAAAGGAAATATTCAATTTCAGAGACATTCCAAATGTTGGGCCGGCAACAGTTAAATATTTTAGTGCAATAGGTATCGCATCACCTTTTGAGCTTATTGGGCAAGACCCATATCGTATGTTTGCGGATTTGTGTGAAATGTCAGGTAAGAAATTCGACTTTGAGATGGTTCCCTAAAGCTGGGCAGCAACTTAGCGAATTTAGTGAAATGATTTTATGTTGACATATACTTTTGCAATGTGAGCATTGTCTCGCATTCAAAAAGATTAGTATCAAGCTTCTTACGGCACTTATAATCTGTTTACCTGCAAGGAGGATAGGGTGATGCTGGAGAGCAAGCCCGAGCGCCTGTGTAGGGCAGAGAAATGAAGGGGAGGTTTGACCCAGGGTCAACCTCCCACTTCTACCA
>JADGBV010000088.1 GCA_015231345.1 Planctomycetota bacterium | reverse complement strand
TTCCTCCTTTGGCCAGAATCGAATCGCAAGTTTTTATAGCTACTTATGAAGACGGAATGACTGATATCTCGTCATATGATGAGAATCATTTAAATTTAATTTGGACATATCAGGTTGAAGGGCGTGCGACTCAGGGGGCTGTCGTAAGTGATGACATTTTGTGGTATGTTATGGGCAAGTTTTTCTATGGCTTATCTGTTAGCTCTGGGCAACTACTGTGTGAAATAGATTTAGGGGAAACTCCACTACAGGCTCCTGTTATACACGAAGGTATTGCAATATTCCCAATGGAGAAGTGCGTATTGGGGGTGTCTTTAAAAGATGGCTCCAAGAAAATGCAGCTTAATATCAATATTGCACAAATGCGTGGGATTGATTCGCTGATTAAGAATGGACCTCTCGTTATAGTCAATGCCCGCAATAGGCGTTTGTATGCCATTAATCCCAAAAAAGGACGGATTGCCTGGGAAAGTGCCACAGCCTCCAATGGTTATACAGCTTGTTCATTTTCCAAAGATACTCTTTACGTAGGTGATCTAGACGGTGGTGTGCATGCCATACGTTTATCAGACGGAAAAACAATGTGGACCTACAAGGCAGGCGGAGCAGTGTACGGCCCATCTCAACCGGTAAATAATGTGGTTGTTGCAGGGAGTTTTGATTCATATCTCTATGCTTTTAGAGCATCCACGGGTAATCTGCTCTGGAAAACGAATCTTGGGAGTCGCATTGAAGGAAAAGCATGTATAGTCGGGAAACGTGTTATTTGTGGTTGTTTTAATAAAAAAATAGCTTTCATGGATCTCCCCCAGGGGTCTATTTTAGGTGAGATTCCAACTCGTGGGGTTGTTTATGAAGAACCTCAAGTCACAGGGCCACTTCATGTTTGTGTAGATCATAATGGCGATTGGTATTGCTTTGATGAATTTGGTGATTGGCTTTGGAGGTACCCGGCTCCTCTGCCCTTGAAAGATAAAATAATTAGTGAAAACAATATCTGGACAGTCTACAGTGATCGAAGTGGAGGCTTACTTCAAGTCTTACCTGTTCATTGTGACCCTGATAAAGCTGATGTGGCAGTGGGTAATTTTGAGACAGATTTAAGGCTGCATAGTCTACGCTGTCAGCAAGAAGGTAAGGACTTTGAGAGCTTAAGGCATATAAATCATGCTATCAAAAAATCTCCAGCAGGGTCTTTAGCTCATTTGGAAAGGGCTCAGGTTATGGGGGATCTAGGTTGGTATGATGAACAAGTTGATGATTTGCAATTTGTTGTCAACAATAATAAAGTGGCCTCGAAAAAAAGTGAGGCACAAGGTTTGTTAGTTAATGCCCTAAATCAGCAAGGTCAAAGGGAAAAGGCAGAAAAACTCTTATCTGCAATGACTGAAGACTCAGAGCCTGAACACATAGTGAGACTGAATGTGTCACTTGCCGTGAATGATTTGTTGGAAGGAGAAGTAGAACGGGCTTTATCTCGATGGAGAAATATTTCTTCAGATTCTCTCGATCATGATCTGTCTGCGCAGTGGTGGCGTGCTCTTAGTGATGTAGGCTTAGTGAAAGAGGCTTTGTTATTGACTCACTGCATGGCTCAATCCTTTCTATCAGAAGATTTATCCATGGAGAAGGATGTCTATGATTGGGAAAGGGCGGCTTGCCTTTTTTGTGCAGATAAGAAACTAGAAGATGTGCGCAGGCTACTTAGGTGGCAAAAGATTCAGCCATTAAGTGCCATAGGGGAATTTATAAGCATTTTTGCATGCGATGACCTTAAAGGTCAGCATGAGGCTTTATTGCGTTTAAAAGAAGCTACGCCAAATATCTTAGCACGTTGGCTTTTTGTAATTGCTTTAGGCTGGCTTTCACCGAATAAAAGAGCATTGATTTTAAAGAAAGAATTACCGCGTTTATTTAAAGAAGTTGAAATGTGTTGGGAACAGGTGTGGTCAATTCTTCAGCCTGTCTTTCATCAGTATTTTGACGCATCATATATTAATGATTTGAAAATATTGATTCTTACTGACCTGATAGAAACGCGAAAATATGATTGTGTTTATCGCTGGATGATCCGCGAACAAGGCCCTAAGCCTGAGCTTGATCATAATTTATGGGTTGAGATGCTTTTAAAAATGGGACGGTATTTTTATGAGAATCATATTTACTCAAAGGCAGAAAAGTCAGTTTCAGGTGCAGATCAGTTATTGCATGAAGGAGATGCCCCTGAGATACCTTTACTCAATAATTGCATGATATTAAAAGGAGAAATCTTAGTTCACCTGCATAACTTTGATGGAGCTCGTGCTCTGTGGCATAAGTTAGATGAGGAAAAGCATCATGATGAGCTGATTTATCTTGAGGCATGGAGTTTTATCGAAGAATTTGATGCCTTGGAGTTTCAAAAAAATGTTAGTTTACTAGAGCATTCTCAAGAAAAACTTGAATCATTAGACTCTAATGATTTCGCTGCTAAAAAATTACACTTAGAAGGAGAGCTTGCGCGAAGGTTTTTAGATTGTGGTATTGAAGCTAAAAACCTTCGCACAAATTTTCAATCTTTATACAAAGGGCTTGAAGGGCATGCTCAACAGAAATTACAAGAATGGACTGGAGAAGAACTGGGCCCTGTTCTTGAGGAACTATCTGAAGTTGTCTACGGCCTGGAAGCCGAACTGCCTCGTCACCGAATTGAGATTTTTCACCAATTATATGCTCACCTGAAAAGTTAGTCTTAGGGCAAGGAGCTAAACTTAATAAAGCATCAGCCCAAAAAGTATGCCCATACGCTTGGCTTTAGTAATCGCTTCTCTTTGGGAACTTACATGTAGTTTTTTATAAAGATTATCGCAATGAAAATTGACCGTAGTGAATTTAATGCCCAATTCGTATGCTATTTCTTTCATATATTGCCCCTTCGCCAATCCATTGAGAATATCCATTTCCCTTGGAGTTAGACGCAAATCGCTGGGCACGTTTTTTTTCTTTTGGAAAGTATTGAGCATCATTCTCGCGATCATTCCATCTAAGATGGACTCTCCGCGAGCAACTTTTATACAGCCTTCGACAATATCCTCTAAAGTGGAATCCTTGAGTAGATAACCGGAAGCTCCAGCTTGAATGGCTTCGAAGACCTTCTCGCGGTCATCGTATACCGTCAGAACGAGAGCTTCTAAATCTGGGCATTTTTCCTTGAAAAGCTTGATGCCTTCGGCTCCGTCCATTCCAGGCAAGCCTAAGTCTGAGAGTAGGACTTGAGGTGGATCCTCCTTTTCAAGAGCTTTTAAAGCATGTTCCATACAGGGAAAAGAGAGAACTTTTCTCACGCGTTCGTCGGACTCCATGTTGGTGTGCAAATGCTGACGTAGTAGTTCGTTGTCTTCGACTAGCCAAATTTCGACAGGTGATAGGGGTGGGGTCTCACTCATGATGGTAGTGGTAATTGAAGTGTAACAATGGTTCCGTTTTCTGGTTCGCTGGATATTTCAAAATTCCCGTTTAGTTTTTGGGTGCGTTCACGCATACTCGAGAGCCCAAGGCCTTGGCCATGTTCATCTGTGGGCCTAAACCCCATGCCGTTATCACGAATTTCAAGGTGCAAATGAGATTCCATAATCTGAGCATGGATAATGACCTTGGTGGCTTTGGAATGTTTTTGAATATTATGGAGGCATTCTGTGAAGCACAGAAGCAATTGACGGCGAAAGGGGTCGCTCAGGTGAATCTCAGGACATTCTCTGGGAAAGTCCAAATCTAAGTTTATATTGGGCAGCATTTTTTGGCTACGCTGAGCTAATAAAGATAAGCATTTACCTAGGAGGATTTCTCCATGTTCGCTGTACCAAATCACTTCCCTTAGTGAGGCCGATGACTCCAAGGCGCATTTGTGTACATCCTTAATGTCACTCCCCTGTTTGGAGGATAGTCCGCTCTTTGGGGTTTGGTCACAGATTAGGGCAATGGTACTGAGTCCGCTACCAATTTCGTCATGCAGGTCTTGTTGAAAGCGTCTGCGAATGGCTTTTTTCTCACGTTGATGAGTCCAGCCTTGGCGAAGTATCCATAATAATAAAATAATGCAGACGAGGGTAATGGCAAAGTATATTCCTCTTCGGATTAAAAGGTTTTTTCTCTGCTGCACATTGAGCAGTGCCTTCTCAACATTAAGTAGAGAGTCTTCAAGTAAATTTCTTCGCAAAACATCTAATGACCACTGTAAAGAATTCATCCATTGGTGTCCCATTGCATAGCCATCTGTTAGTGCTTCCAGGTTAACCCCCTCGAGTTGCCGGGATGATACTTTTTGGTGTGGTAGCCTTTGACCGTGATTATACATGATTTCCGCTAGGCCAAGTTGCCAGCCTTGATCGAGGCGGGGTAGTTCGCTGAGTGTTATGTGAATTTTTTGGCACTTCATTGTTTTCGTCGGGATTCTTAGTATGTTTTGTTGTGGCTGCTCTTGCGGTGCATATCGTTTGATGATTGTTTGGTATGCATCCTTGTCTTTAGCAGCTGCAAATAGTTCAATGCTAACTTTTTGGGGCCGACTACGATGATGACTTTCCTGTGCCCATGACTGATTGGCGAGAATTATTTCTAATTGATGAATGTCTATTGCTTTTGATAAAACTATATCAATGCTGACCGGCTCATTATTCGGTATGATTTTTATAAGGTCGGGCTCATCAAACTTCTCTTCACTTAAGGGTAGTCCCAGGGGATGTATGCCGTCGGATAAATATTTTAAATGCCATTTCGGTGACAAACTCAATTGGTCTGACGACTTACAGTTAATAAGGATAGGCTCATGCTCCCCCTTGGTGTAGGTGATGATTTCTGAAAGAGCAAAATAATGTTCATTTCCATTTGGTATTCCTTGTGACACTTCAAGCTCTAAATGGCTATAGTCACCATAAGGGTAAGAGAAAAGATAAGGTTTGATCGTACTGACGGGAAAGTCCATGCGACTCCAATCGGCCACTATAATTTCTTCTCCTGTGACTTTAAAAGCTTTGAGTGTAAATCGTTTGGGGAATCCATAAATCTCATTTACACTGCCTGTACTTTGGGCTGGTATTAAAGCCACACAAGTTGATGTTCCTGAAATGGGAATTGTTAGTTGCCAGCCTTCCTTAAGCTTTTTGATGCTGCTGTGAAAACCACGTTCTTGATGTAAAAGTTGATGTTTAATTGTTGGGCTCTGCTGAATTTCCCTTTGCAACAGGTCACGGAAGGACTCTAATAGTTCTATGGGTTGAAAGACTCCCCAGTCAAGATAATCATGAGACCATTTTTTGGTCGAACGAGCAAACTCTTCAGGAGAAGATGGTGAACGTAGTTGGTATTGTAAGGAATTTAGCAGTGATAGTCCGTAAGAGTGACTTTCTAACCATTCAGCTGATGTGCAGATGAGTTGAGGTTCCAGACTGCCCGGAAAGCTGATGCGGTCTCCCCCCAAAATGATAGAGTGACTTTTGCCGTCTAAATGATTAACGCTATCGAGGCCAAACCAGACGACGTCACCTGCTTGCCATGTATCGTTAACAGGAATGGGGATTCGGTAAATGCCGTTAACCTCAAATTGATCGGCCGCTAATTCTTTGATCAAACTGCCAGGGTTCATGGCTGCATCAAATGGGCTTGACGCATTTTTCTTAAGAGAATATATTTTGATGGGGAAAATATTCTCAGGTTCTCCACTATGGTCTTCACAAATGGTGAATACCAGATGCACAGGGGAACCATTGTCTTTGGCACGCATAAAGGCTTCATCAATTTGAAAAGCACAAAGCACAACAACTTCTCTGTTGTTATCTATAAATGTGCCTAGAAAGAAGTCCATAGAATCAAATTCTTGCCAAACCTTATCACCAAAATGGTGATCTTGTGTTGATTCTTGATTCTTTTCTAATGGGAAGGATTTATAGAGGCGACCACTCAACTCTTGGTCTACAGATATAATTTCCACCGGTTCGGCTGCTTGGCCATAAGTTATGGCCAAGCTTAGCATTAAAATGAACCACCAAGACTTAAGTAAAGCCCAGGGCTGGTTCAAGATTGTGTGATCTTGTGACGACAGACTTTCATGACTAAATAGATCTCCGGAGTATGCAGAGTTTAGTCGTGCATTATATTTAGGGCATGAAGAATTGCAATGATGTTGATTAAGGAGCTGGAGTAAAAGTAGCCACAAATCCACCACCGGGGGACATGGATACTTCTATTGTTTGCCCAGCTTTGACGATTTGCTGAGTTTCCGAAAGGTCATTACCAAAGTCAGCAGAATGGGGGCCATCCATCATAGCATTCATGCTATAGCTTTGACCAGGCTCGAGAAAATCAAGTACCAAGTTTAGTTTCTGGCCTTCCCAGTTATTTATAGCTCCTAAATACCATTGCTTCCCCTTACGGCGTGCTACAGCCACATGTTTGCCCACTTCAGCCGCTAGGGCTTTGGATTCATCCCACACAGTGGGAGTGTTCAAAATAAAATTCATGGACTTGGGATTGGCTAGGTAATGAGAAGGAGAGTCTGCCATCATTTGAAAGGGGCTGAAAAAGGCTACATAGAGGGCGAGCTGTCGGCAGCGAGTTCCCATACTGGTTGGGAATTCATAATTTTTCTTGAATTTCGCTTTTTGCACATTGAGCATGGCACCTGGAGTATAATCCATTGGTCCAATAACACCGCGAATGAAAGGGATTAACATATCGTGGTTGGGGTTGCAATCTTCATTAAATTTGACACACTCCAAGCCTTTGACAGCTTCTTCAGTCAATACATTGGGGTAGGTGCGACTTAAACCGGTTGGTTTGGAGCCTCCGTGAAAATCAATCACCATCTTGAGCTCAGCTGCTTTTCTGGCAATATCATAGTAAAACTCACGCATGATTTGATCGTCTCGGTCAGTAAAATCGACTTTGAGTCCTCCAATGCCCCATTCGGCAACTTTCTTCCAGGCCTCACCCCAATTGGCTTCCAACACCGGCCCAGCCATCCATACGATAATCTTGACACCTCTATCATTTCCATATTGCACTAATTCAGGGATATTGATATCACCTTGGAATTTTAGGAGTTTTTTAACCACATCTGGGCTTGTGCCTGTAGCCTCACTCCACCCTTCATCCATAATGACATAAGAAATCCCGTGTTTGGCAGCATAATCGATGTAGTATTTATAGGTACTTTGGTTGCACCCGGCCTCGAAATTAACCTTATCTAGGTACCAGTTATTCCACCAATCCCAGACCACAAGGCCGGGTTTAATCCATGAGGTGTCTTCCAGGCGGCTGGGATCGGCTAAAAGATAAGAAAGCTCCGTTTCAAGTAAGCCTTTGGCGTCGTTAATCATGAAGACGCGCCAAGGGTAATGACGCTTTCCAAAGGTTTTCGCAATATAATCTGCGGATTCATCTATATGGTGACTGCGGGGATTAATAACTCTTGTTTTAAGTGGGAACTTCGGAAAGGCTGCTTCGATAAGCGGAGCTTTTTCTCCGCGGTGAAACCACATACCCGGGTAGGATTCGACGTTAATGTCTGTTATTAAGAGAAATTGTCCATTATTTAAGTCAGTCAAGAAGGGTGCTGCAACAGGTCTTTTACAGAAGTCTTCCATATTGCGAGCTGAATAAACGTATTCATGGAAACTGTAGAAATCTTTATCTTTTTTACTG
Organism: Planctomycetota bacterium; assembly: GCA_015231345.1. GTDB lineage: Bacteria > Planctomycetota > JADGBV01 > JADGBV01 > JADGBV01 > JADGBV01. The sequence continues at coordinate 3,737 of JADGBV010000088.1, read as the reverse complement.
GCATCTGAGGAATAGGCTTTGAAGTTCTCTGTAAAGCCGAGAGATAAATTCTCCTTATCGACAATCACACAGTCTTTAGCAAAATCGGTTTTCCAGCGCAAGGCCAGTCCATCATTATAGGCCCTTAATTGAATGGAAACACCACTGCGTAAACCCAATTCCACCATGTTGAACTCTTCAGGAATGATGGCATTTCTTGTGTTATTCTGCGTAATGACATTGCGGCTGACATGCTTTCGGTGTTCGTAGCTAAAGTTTTTCATTCCCTCAGCGGCAGGAACCCCATCAAAGCTCATACCCAAGGGGCTTTTTTTGATGATTTTACGGCCATTTTCAGTGATAGAGTAGAAAAGTTTCTGCTTATCTAGGGTGAGATTAATCTGAAGCTGACCATTTGGAGAAGCGAGGGATTGAACAGCTGCACCCCACACTGTAGTGGCGAGTAGCAGGGTTAAGCCTGTAAGACTGAATAGGAAATGTTTTGTTTTCATAGTATTTTTTATTTTGGACATAACATAATAAAAGTAGTCAAATAACCAGTCTTTGTCACCTGGTAATGTTATCAGGAAGAAAAATAGTGACCTGATAACATTATCAGGTGTTTGCTGCACTGATTTTCGTACTCTTTCAATATGAACATTTTTTCCTTTGACTTAGGTGCAGTGAGAAATGAAGACCACATTTTCGAAATATAAACGACACTGTCAGACACTTGTATTTGTGTGCTTAATGAGTATTACGCTAACTCGCTTGAGCGTTCAGGCCTCTTTTGATGGCATTACGCATAGCCCAGATAATCCAAAGATTGTTGGGGTTATGGCAGTCGCAGTGGATACTCTAGGCATTGTGCTGCAAGAGCACGATGTTGAAAGAACAAGTCTAGAGCCTCATAAACTCGCAGCAGACGAACGCTTCGCTTCACACCCCAAAGAGAAAAAAATACTTGTGTGGAATAAAGGCAAGCTCGAGATGGCAGGCAAGTCTATGTATCTCTATAAAGGCAAACAAAAAAAATCTAATATTTCCATGAGTGGCGACGGGACGATGATTCACAAACCCTATGGAAGGACGGGCAATAGCTTGAAGAGAGATTATATAGAAAAGCCTCAAAGCTATGTTATTTCGAGTAAAGATGATTCTGACTATTCTAATTCTACTCACCCCATAAAGGTGAGCTATAAAAGAAAGCCTAATCGCTATGACTGCAAGGGCTTTCGTGTTGTTATTTACCTCAAGCTTCCTCATGCTCTCAAAGAGGGCAAGAACTACAAAATCGAGTTTAAAGGCATCAATACTGATAAGGCTGAGGTCTCTTACTTACACGATAGTCAGTCGGTTCGCAGTGAAGTGGTGCATGTTTCACACATAGGCTTTCGCCCCGACGACCCGGAAAAACTCGCGCGTATTTCTCTTTGGACTGGCACAGGAGGGGCTTTCGACCCAACTCAGGGTAAAAGCCTCAAGGCAGGTCTACTGAATAATGCTGGCAAATTGGTCTGGAAAGGTGAGACACGCCTTATCCGTAAAGCCTCCGAGCTTGATCAGCTGCGCAAAAATCGCAATATAGCTAAAAGTCATGTTCATATTGTCGACTTCTCTTCTTTTAAGAAACCCGGAACATATCGTGTCTGGGTGGATGGAATCGGCACCTCATACCCTTTCGATATTAGCGAAGCGACCTGGTTGGACGCATTCAAAATATCCATGCAGGGTTTATTGTCCCATCGATCGGGCATTGCATTACCCAAAGAATTAATGGGCTATGAAAGACCTCGCAATATGCACCCTGACGATGGCTTCAAAGTCTATGACCTCGACCTATCCCATATGCATGGTATGTGCGATGCGATTCAAGAGTCCTTTATGAAGATGCATAAAGCCGGAAAGCCTCTCTTTAAAGAAAATAAAAAAGCTTGGGGCGGCTATATGGATGCCGGAGATTGGGACCGGCGCAGCGTTCACTTGACTTGCACCTCACTTCTTCTTGAACTCTATGAAATGAATCCAGAGTTTTGGAATAAGACTTCTTTGGTCTTGCCTAAGGATGAAACCAGTAACAGGGTCCCCGACTTACTTGATGAATGTTGGTATAACCTTAGTCTCTATCACCGTCTGCAAGAAGCCGATGGTGGCGTACGTGCAGGCATTGAAAGTACAGCTCACCCTCGAGGTGCAGAAGCCAGTTGGATGGAATCACTTGCCATAGGAACTTATGCTCCTAGTCCAAGGTCATGCATGCATTTCGCCGCTGCCGCAGCGCATTTCTCACGATTAATCAAGCCTTTTGATTCAGCATTAGCAGGGAAATTAGCTAGGGACAGTGCGAGAGCTTTCGATTGGGCTATAGGCCCTAAAGGCTTAGCTGTGTGGAAAGACCTCGAGGCTCGCAATTCTAAAAATGCTACTAAATTAAGAAGAGAGTATCAAGGGCAAAAAGCCGCCGCTGCCGTTCAGCTTCTTAGAATAAGTGGTGATCAGAAAAAATACCTTGGCGCGATTGAAGAATATATCAGTAAGAATAGCTCCATCACCCCGACGATGGTCGATGAGTTTGTTTTCTATAGTCTGGCTATCATGCCTGAAGGAAGTCTCAGCTCAGAATTAAAAAAGAAATGCACGAAGAAGATTATTTCTAATGCGGATAATAGCCTTAAATTTCAAAAAGGTAATGCCTGGGGATTGGCTAATACTGCAAGAGGGTTGCCCCATATGGGTTATTGTGGGTATCTTTCGGTGCCAGGAATGGTCTCGCGCAGTTTGTCTCGCGCTCATTATCTTACTGGAGAAGATAAATACTTGGCTGGCGCCATCAGCTCTTGTGCTTTTAGTGCAGGAGCAAACCCTGATAATAAATCTTATACGACAGGTCTCGGTCCGAATCCGGTGCAGTGGCCTTTACATATTGATAGCTACGTGACAGGGCAAGAGGCGCCAAAGGGACTGACGATATTTGGCCCGGGCGATCCCGAATCCTATCATAGTTTTGAAGGTTGGGTGTATCAATGGGTCGTTAATAAAACGACCACCACTCCTCCTGGGCGTCAATGGCCCTTTGGAGAAGCGCTTTGGGATATGTATCGCTCGCCGGCCAATAATGAATATACCGTGCAGCAAACCATTGCTCCTACGGCCTATACCTGGGGGTATCTGGCTTCAAGGTTGAAGAGATAAGGCACTAGACTTAGTACACACAAATCTCTAGACTCAATACATATAAATCTCTAGACTTAATACACAGAATTCACTCGCTCTCATTTTTCTATTAATCCCTTTTTTCAAATTATCATGCATAAGTCTCAATACACCATATTTCTCACAGCGCTGCTCGTCCTTTTTATCCCAGCAAGCTTCGGAGCTAAGAATATCTTATTTCTTGCAGTTGACGATCTCCGCCCTGAGTTGGGTTGCTTTGATGTGAACCGAGCAAAAACACCCAGCATTGACCGTCTCGCCCAAAGCGGTGTGCTCTTTGAATCAGCCTACTGCCAGGTGCCTGTTTGTGGGGCTTCTCGCTCCAGCTTGCTGAGCGGCATATACCCAACACCAAAACGCTTTACAACTTATTATTCAAGCGTCGACAAGAATGCTCCCGCCGGCACTCTAACTTTACCAGCTCATTTTAGGAATAACGGCTATGATACGCAATGTATAGGTAAGATATACCATCATGCCGACGATGATTTAGCGCAATCCTGGAGTAACCCTTTATTTCGTCTCGACTGGAAAAAAGTGAATGG
>JADGBV010000087.1 GCA_015231345.1 Planctomycetota bacterium | reverse complement strand
TACTCAGACAAAGATTTGCGCATGGGCTCGTTCATTTTTAGAGAGCAACCAGAAGGTGTGAAGCGTTGCAGATTCTGAGTTAAAGCCTCAAGCAAAGCTTCGCCATTCTCCTTAGCTTCAACTTTCATGGCCAACTCTTCAATCTTAGACGATGGCTCTGGTATGCTAACTTGCTCTACGGGCTCCACCGCCTGAAGCGCTTTTTCTTCCTCGCCTTGCCTTTTTTCTTTTGCAACTTTAGGGTCCGAAGGGTGCACAGGGCTATTTGGCTGCACTTCCTTGCTGACTTTTTTACGCAGAGCATTTAGAAGGTCTTGGCCAGATTCCAAAAAAAGCCGGTCAGGAACCATTTTCTTTAGGGTCCCGACTATTTTAGTGTAAAAGAGGGAATTTTCTTCGTTAGGGCCAATGACTATATGCCGCGCAGATTTCAATAGCGGTGTCGTGCAATATTTCAGGTCCCGAACTATTTCGACAGAATAGCCTTTTTTAATAAAGTGTCCTGCCACCAAGCCATTTGTGGGAGCTTCCAACAAAATTAAAGCTCGAGGGGGAGAGATCGGAGCTTTAGCTGGAGCCTTCGCAGGAGGCTTAGGTCGAGGAGCGGTTTTGGTTGCTTCAGCCATTAAATTTTTTTTAAGATAGATGATAAGCTTAGCGATTCCATTTCAAGGATTAACTGGACCTTGCCTGGAATTGCGTATCATGGGCCTAGATTCTTCTTTGTGTTAGTGTGGCTAAAAACTCCTTTTCTTTTGCTTTATTCATGGCCTTAGCCATTGCTGGGTCAGTGGTTTTTGCACGCCATTATTGGCATAATTGCCACCCTAAAGAAGTCTCACATCAAAATGATATGGTTTTCACTTACCATATGAGTGAAGGGCAAACTCAAAAAAGAATTCGCCAGAACCCTCGCCCGCTCACCCAAAGAAAACCAAGAAGCACCACAATCGCAAAAAAAGAAACTCAAAACACAAAAATTCATCAAGCCTCCTTAGCAACCAAAACGCCACTGAAACAAAAAAATATTGCGCGCATTCACAACCCCCAAGTGGCAGAATACATGATTCGCCCAGGGGACCGCTTAGACAAAATATCCATGACTTTTTACGGCACACACCATAAATATAAGAGGATTTTAGCCGCTAATCCTGGTCTCAATTCAGATAAACTCATCCCGGGAACTCGCATTGTCATCCCAGGGATCGAAACCGAATTGCCCCAAGAGAAAACAAAAGTCATCGAGCACCACGAAAGCAAGGTGCGCCCTTATATCATTGCTGCCAATGATATTCTCAGCAAAATAGCCGAACGGGAAGTCGGCACCATTAAATCACTTCCCAAAATTAAAGAGTTGAACCCGGGGCTGGACCCCCACAAAATCAAACCGGGGCAAACTATTTATTTACCCGTTAATTACCGCCCAGGAATTTAAGTATGTCTTCAGATCCAATGGTGACGATCATCGGTCGTCCCAATGTGGGAAAGTCTTCCCTTTTCAATCTCATCATGCGCGAGCGTATTGCCATTGAAGAACCAACCGAAGGGGTCACCCGCGACCGTTTAATCTGCCCACTTAACTTTAACGGACGCCAGATCCAACTCGTGGACACTGGTGGAATCGGCGTTGTTGACCGCCAAAGGCTCGAGGAGGATGTAGGTGAACAAATTGAATTTGCCATTGCCAGTGCAGATTTGATTATTTTTGTGCTCGATGGCAGTAATGAGCTAACGGAACTCGACCGCAAAGTCGCCAAACGTGTTCATCAATGTGGAGTCCAAGCATTACTCGTCGCAAATAAAGTCGACAATGAAATTTTAGCCGGCGAAGTCTCTAGGTACATGGCCTTAGGCTTTGGTGATGCCGTGCCCATTTCCGTTTTACACAATTTAGGCATCGGTGACTTTAAACGCAAATTACTGGCCAAAATCCCACACCCTCAGAAAAAAGACGCAAAAGATAGCGAAAAAGGAGAAAGCACCTTACGCCTTGCCTTAGCTGGCAGAAGGAACGTCGGCAAAAGCAGTTTGACGAATCACCTCTGTGGGCAAAAACGAGTTATCGTTAGTGATATGGCAGGCACAACGCGAGACGCCATCGATGTGACCATTGAACACAAGGGGCAGAAAATGACTCTCGTGGATACAGCTGGGCTCAGAAAGAAAAATCAAACCGAGGATAGTATTGAATTTTTCAGCGTAAACCGCACCTTTGGCGCCCTCTACCGTGCTGACATCGGCATTTTTATGCTCGATGCCAAACAAGGCATATCCCAGGTTGACCAAAAACTAGGTCGTTGGTTTGCCGACCATCACAAAGCTTGCGTCTTGGTGGTCAATAAATGGGACCTAGCCGAAGATATAACCGACGAGAAAGAGTACGAAGATTATTTAAAAGACCGCTTGCCTGGTCTTTCTTACGTCCCTGTTGTTTATATGTCAGTCCATGAAGGCAAAGGAATAAACCGTCTTTTCAGTGTTATCGAAGAAATTCGCAAACAACTAGAAGCCGAGCCGACTACTGGTGAAATTAACGAAGTTTTACAAGAAGCTCAAGAGCGTAGGCGCCCAAAAAAGTCTCACGGAGCCATGCCGAGACTCTTTTATGCCACTCGTATCAAAACTTCTCCGCCCACTTTTTTGATGTTCGGCAAATGCACACAGCAAGTTGACGATAACTACAAACGCTTTTTAGCCTCATTTTTCCGCAAAAAACTGGGCATGACCCACTTGCCCATCAATTTTGTGTTTCGAAACCGGAAAAGTTTATATAAATAGTGTTTGTGACCCGTCTTGTCACAAACTGAGCTAGTGTAGTATTGCCCAACTTTTATTTTTTATGTGATTTTGAGTTTTGTCTAGAATTTCAGCCATCTCCGTAGCCTGTCATGAGTCAATGATGTTAATTAGGGTTAAGGGGCTTGGGAGCATGAATAATAGCAATGGCTTCTACCGCTTTATTTCCGAAGGTCACAAGAAAGACTTTACCGATGTCTGCATTAACTTAGAAGACTGTGATGGCATGGACAGCACATTTATGGGCACCTTGCTTCTCATTCACGAAGAAACAACAAATCACGATGGGAATATGGTTCTCATCAATGTTTCTGACTACAATCGCAGCAAACTCGACGAATTAGGTGTTGGCCAATTCCTTGATATCGGCAAGAAACTTGAAGTACCACCCGAACTCGAATATGCTCCTCTGCCTAGTGAGGATGATAATAATGAGCGCATGGCACTCGTTCTTCGTGCCCACGAAGAGCTTATTAAGAAAAACACTGATAATGAAAAGAAATTTGGGGTTTTCATCAATTCCCTCAAATCAAGTTTTAAATAAATTACTCAATCATCGTTTTAAATTTTCTTCAGTATAATCATGAGCATTCAAGAATCCGATTTGATGCAAAAACTCATTTCCCTTTGTAAACGAAGGGGATTTGTCTTTCAAAGCAGTGAAATATATGGTGGTCTAAAAAGCTGTTATGATTACGGGCCTTTGGGCATTGAGTTAAAAAGAAATATCATGAATGAGTGGTGGCGCTCCATGGTCCACGAAAGAGAAAATATCGTCGGGCTCGATGCCAGCATTATTATGCACCCTCAAGTTTGGCAGTCTTCAGGACACCTATCTAGCTTTAGCGACCCTCTCGTTGACTGCTTGCTCTGTAAAGAACGTTTTCGCGCCGACAAAGCACCCGTTGTTGAAGTAGGCTCTGAAGTCACTTATACTGACCCAAAAAACAAAAAGAAAGAACTCAAAGGCGTCGCTGAAAGATCTTACGTTTGTCCAGTTTGCGGTTCACCCGAACTTTCTGCCGAACGTAATTTCAACCTTATGTTTAAATCCTTTATGGGCTCAGTGGACCCCATGTCTCAAGTTGCCGATAAATTAGCAGGCAAATCGCATAACGCTCAAGAGATTCGCGAAGTGATGGAAGAGGAGCTTGCCAAAAGCACCGTTTACTTGCGCCCAGAAACGGCACAAGCCATGTTTGTGCAATTCAATAATATTCAGCAATCCTTGTCCCTTAAAGTTCCTTTTGGCATCGCCCAAATGGGAAAATCTTTTCGAAATGAAGTCACCGTGGAACATTTTATTTTCCGCAGCTGTGAGTTCGAACAAATGGAAATGGAATTCTTCTGCGAACCCGGTACCCAAGCTAAATGGCTAGATTACTGGAAAGAAGAACGAGTTAATTGGTACAAAAGTTACGCCAACTACCCAGAGAAATTCACCCTACGTCAACATGATGACGACGAACTCGCACACTACGCCGACAACTGCTACGATATTGAGTACGAATACCCTTGGGGCTGGGATGAACTCGAAGGCGTTGCTAGTCGTACGGATTATGACCTCAAAAAACATTCTGAAGGCAGTGGCACTAAACTGACCTATTTTGATCAACAAGCTACGAACCCAGAAACGGGCAAACCAGGCTGGCGCTACACTCCTTTCGTTATCGAACCAGCTGCTGGCGCTACTCGCGCTACTTTAGTTTACCTCCTCGATGCTTACTGCGAAGAAAAAGGCGTCGATGCCAAAGGCAAAGAAAAAAGCCGAGTTGTTTTAAAACTCCACCCACGCCTTGCACCAATTAAAACTGCCGTCTTACCTCTTGTTAAAAAAGACGGTATGCCTGAGATCGCCAGAAGCATTGTAGACAAATTCTACAAAGCAGGCGTGATGGCTAAGTATGATGAAAACACTTCTATTGGCAAGCGTTATGCCCGCCACGACGAAATTGGCACGCCATACTGCCTAACAGTAGACAAGCAAACTTTAGAAGACGGAACGATTACAATTCGCGACCGTGACACGACAGAGCAAAAGCGTATTAGCGTTGAAGATGCTTTAAGCGAAGTGCAAGCTAGGCTGCAGTAATCACAGCCTCCTGCAGAGGCATTTTTCTTATTTATAAATAAAGCTTAAGAGTTCAGCTCTTAAGCTTTTTTTTGCCCTTGGCATACGGGTAAAGTCAGAAAAAACGAAGACCCTTTTCCTAGCTGGCTTGTCGCCGTAACTGTGCCACCAAATCTTGCCGCTATACGCCGGCATGTGGCCAAACCCAGACCATCGCCAGGGTAGTCGCTTTTGGGGTGAAGTCGGTGGAAGGCCTCGAAAATAAGCTCTCTTTCTTCCATCTCAAAACCAATGCCGTTATCCTGAACTTCAACAATACAAATGGGATCCATATGGGGCACAATCATATCACGCTGCTCGGATAACACCCTTCCCTTCACTTTTACCTGAAGAGGCACATCATTTCGTCTGAACTTTAAGGCATTCGTCAAAAGATGCTTCAAAATGACCAGCATATAATCAGCATCTGCTTCTACCTCAGGAAGCTCTTCGACTTCAATATTCGTCAAAAAGTCATCCGCCTCTTCAGTTAATTCCTGCATAACTCTTTTTAAAACCTCATTCAAATCTACTTGCTTAAAGCTCATCTTCATTTGATCTAGGCGAGTAAAACGCAGCAAGGCTTCTACTAAACTATTCATGCCTACAGTCGCTTTGTGGATTACATTGAGAAAATTTATATTATCCTCAGATAAGCCCTCGTCCATAAGCATCATATCAGCATAACCTTGAATGATCCCCAAGGGAGATTTCAAATCATGCACTGCAATAGAAGCAAAATTTTGCAACTCTTGGCTTTGAACTTGCAAATTAGCAACTTCCGATCGCAAACAAGAGACTTCACGGGTCAAATCTAAAAAAGCGCGAACTTTCTCTTTTAGAATATTAGACTCAAAAGGCTTATATAAAACCTGAACACCTTCTTGCAAAGAAAGCTCCTCTCCATTATCGTGAACCAGAAGAATCACTGGAGCCAAATCCCCTTCTTTAGCCACTGTCATTTTCTCTATAAGTTCCATATTGCCGCTCAAATCATCACAATTTATAATGATAAGTGAGACAGGGTGTTCTTTATAAAGCGTAAGAGCTTCTTTGAAACTACTCGCCTTTAATAAACGCAGCTTGAAAGATTGCAGGAGTGATTCCAGTACAATCACACTTTCAGCATTATCATCCACCAATAAAAGGTGGCTGGGTTCAATTCTTATAGGGCTGGCCATGGTATAATATTATTAGGGATAAACGACAAAGTCCACACCCTCTTGCCAAAGAATCCTTGCCATACAATTAGAATATGTGGAAAAAACTATTTCAATCAGGCTCCATTAAAGCCAACACAAACACCTCAAGTGCTCCAGCTCAAGTCAAACAAATCAAGGGGGAATCGGTGCAATACCTGATTGTGCGCCAAGATTTGCAAATGAGCCCAGGGAAAATGGCAGCTCAAAGTGCCCATGCTGCAGTTGCCAGCAGCATGGTCTTTTTTTCTGCCAGTCGGCGCATAATAAACCCTCAAAGTATCGAGAAGTACCGGGAAGCCGCAGAGCACTGGATGGGATCGTCTTTTGCCAAGGTTATATTAAGAGTCAAAAATCGTGAGCAAATGATTAAACTTTTCAAAGACCTCGATGAATGCGAGCTCCCCTATGCGCCGATCTTTGACGCTTGTCGGACCGAATTAGAACCAGAAGAAGCGAATGGATCCACTCTAACTTGCTGTGGCATCGTGCCCATATTCCGCTCTGAGGCGCCAAAATGCCTACAAAAATTGCAGGTTTATAAATAGTTAAGGGCTCTTTGCGCATCAAGGATCCTCGATAGACTGCCCGGCCAAATTATTCTGGAGCATTTTAGATGAATTACTTCAATACACTCCCTCTCCGTTTACAACTGGACCAACTTGGTCGTTGTCGTTTTATGGACTCCTCCGAATTTAACGGAGTGGACAAACTCAAAGGCAAAAAAATTGTGGTTGTGGGCTGTGGAGCTCAAGGTCTTAACCAAGGCTTGAATTTACGTGATAGTGGACTGGATGTTTCATATACTCTTAGAGAAGCGGCCATCACAGAAAAACGCCAATCTTGGAAAAACGCAACCGATAACGGTTTTGCCGTTGGCACTTACGAAGAAATGCTCCCCACAGCTGACCTAGTCGTTAACCTCACTCCTGATAAACAACACAGCCCCGTTGTTGGCGCTGTTATGCCTCATATGAAACAGGGCTCTGCTCTTCTTTATTCTCATGGTTTTAATATTGTTGAAGAAGGCATGCAAATCCGCAAAGACATCACAGTTGTTATGGTTGCGCCTAAATCTCCAGGAACAGAAGTACGCGAAGAGTACAAAAGAGGTTTTGGTGTACCAACCCTTATTGCTGTCCACCGCGAAAATGACCCTACAGGTGAAGGCCTCGATATTGCTAAAGCCTATGCCGTTGGCACAGGTGGCGACAGAGCTGGCGTACTTATGTCTTCTTTTATTGCCGAAGTTAAATCCGACCTTATGGGAGAACAAACCATACTATGCGGTATGTTACAAGCCGGATCTCTTCTTTGTTATGACAAAATGATCGCCGATGGCATGGACTCTGGCTATGCATCTAAACTCATTCAATACGGTTGGGAAACGGTTACTGAAGCCCTCAAACATGGTGGCATCACTAATATGATGGATCGCCTTTCAAACCCTGCCAAAATCAAAGCCTTCGATTTGGCTGAAGAGCTTAAAGACATTATGCGCGACCTCTACAACAAACATATGGACGACATCATGGCTGGCATCTTCTCTGAAGGCATGATGGCTGACTGGGCAGATGGCGACAGCAAACTTCTTGGCTGGCGTGAAGACACAGGCAAAACAGCCTTTGAGCAAGCAGAAGCAGGCAGCATGGACATCAACGAACAAGAGTACTTTGATAATGGCATACTTATGGTCGCCATGGTTAAAGCTGGCGTCGAACTCGCTTATGAAGCCATGACAGATGCAGGCATCAAAGAAGAGTCAGCATATTACGAATCTCTCCACGAAGTTCCACTCATTGCTAACCTTATCAGTCGTAAAAAGCTATACGAAATGAATAAAGTCATTTCTGACACAGCTGAGTATGGTTGCTACCTTTTCGCTCATGCATGTGTGCCTCTTTTAAAAGACTTCATGAGCAAAGTCGACACGGATGTGATTGGAAAAGGATTAACAGAATCATGTAATGGTGCTGACAACCTACGTCTTATCGAAGTTAATGCTTCAATTCGCTCTCATGGTGTAGAGAAAATTGGCCAAGAACTACGCTCTTATATGACTGCAATGAAACCTATCATCTAAGTCATTAGCTTAGATTATTCTTATACAGAACTCCGGCCTTAGGGCTGGAGTTTTTTTTTGCCTTTAAGATAAAAGCTTTAGCCCTAGCTGAATTTTTTCGTTTTCATTTTTAAGCCAACGAATTTCATATTTGCGTTGATTTTCTACGAGAATCACATCACCAATATTGAGGTCCATCGTATGACTAGCCTGACAACAAAGTCCATGGTCACTTTCATCGACAACTTCAAGTTCACATTTGTCTTTAGAGACATTGAGCAAATTACTTTGTACGATTTTACCCTGAGCACTCTTAACTCTAATTTCCTTACGGATAAAAGGAATAGCATCGTCAGATAAGTTGAGAGGCAAAGTTAAAATAAAAGAGCAGCCCTCTTTTTGATCCTGTCTGTCAGCAACCATTACGCTACCACAATGATAGGCCACTATTTTCTTTACAGTTGCCAAGCCTATACCACTCCCTTCATATTCAGAAACTGAATGCAAGCGGTTGAAAGGCTTAAACACATCTCCCTTTTGCCCCTCTTCGATACCAATCCCATTATCCTCAACAAAAATCTTACAAATATTGAGTTCTTCTTCACTTTCTTCCATGCTGCGAGTTATTATTTGAGAATAAATCTTAATAATAGGGGCTACCCCTTTACGAGTAAACTTCAAGCCATTACTCAGTAGATTAGCAAAAACCTGATGCATCTGTGAATTACAGCCCAAGATAATAGGCAAGCTTTCAATATGAATTTGAGCGCCTAGTTCTTTAATCGTATTACCAAGGTCCATGATCACATTGTGCATGACTTCATTCAAGTCGACCTGCTCTACCTTGTCCAGTTCGTGACTGCCTGAAAAGGAAAGCAAGTCTTCTACGAGGCGCGTCGACCGGTAACACGTATTCTTCAGCCGTGATAATAAAACCTGAGCATCATCTTCTCCTTCTCCAGCACAATTCTTCTCAGATAAAAGCTCTAACATGGAGCTCATGGTGCAAAGAGGGCTTTTTAAATCATGAGCCACTGTATAGGAAAATTCATTTAAGTGTCGGTTGGCCTCCTCTAATTGAAGGGTTTGCTCTTCAATTATGCGATTACGTGTATGCAGTGCCTGAAAAACCTTAACTTTCCCTCTCAGAATATCGGGGAAAATGGGTTTAAACAAAAAGTCCACGGCTCCCGCTTTAAAGCCTTTTTTAATGTCTTCCGCCCTTGTAGCAAAAGCGGTCATAAAAATAATCATAGATTTTGCATTTAATTTGCTATCACTAGTGATATTCCTCGCAACTTCAAAGCCATTCATGCCAGGCATATTGATATCGAGAATAATTAAAAAGAAGTGATGCTGAGCAATTTTTTCTAGTGCTTCTACGCCATTCTCGGCATGATGAATCTCCAAGTTCATCTTCTTGAGAGTTGTTGTCACCAATAACCGACCATCATGCTGATCATCAACGACGAGCAGCTTTGGGGTGTATTTAGAATCGTTTGAGCTGGGGTGAATCAAAAAAGAAACCAAACCCTATTCATTCAGGTTCAACAATTTCATTCTAAAGCTAAGCACACGCTGGCGAGAACTATTATCATCACATTTCACCAAATTCTGAATTTTAAATAGCAAAGGAAATAATCCCCCCCTAACGAACTCCCATAAATCCTCTTGAAATGATGTGTATTGGTTTACCCTGCATAGGGTGTTACACCAATTAGAAATATTCAATTTAGCCACCTTTAAGGAACTCAGAATCGAATTCTCCGAGGGCCTTAATATTGTCAGTGGCATGAGTGGAGCTGGCAAGTCCATTCTTCTCAAAGCCCTAGAACTCTGCCTTGGAGGGCGCTTTTCCCAAAAACTCATCCAAGAAGAGGCACCCCACGCAGAAGTACGAGGCCTTTTCACCTTACCAGATCACTTATTAAATTCCTGGCAAGAAGACTTAAGCCTCAGCTCAGACGAAGTGATTATTCGTCGAGTCTTTAAAAAAGAAGGCCGAAGCATGACTTACATTAACGACCGCATGGTCAGCACAGATCTACTCAAAAGACTTGGCGACGATTTGGCAAAAACACTGTCTCAAGACGAGGCCCTGGGTTTACGCGATCAAAATTACCAGCTTATGCTTTTAGATGTCTTTGCCGAACAGGAAAAAAACTTAGATAAATACTCCAAGCGTTATGGCGAAATGCTTAGCCTGCAAAATAAAATCAAGGAATTGCAGCAACAAGAAAGCGCTTGGGCCCAAGAAAGGCAATTCCTTGAATTTCAACATGGGGAACTAAGTAAACTGGATCTCCAAGCTGGTGAATATGAATCTCTCGAAGAAGAGCATAAAATGCTAGCCCATGGGCATGAGCTCAAAATGGCCTGTTCAACTCTTGGGGAGGCTGCAAGTGAATTCACAAATACGTTGATGAATCACCTCGAAGCCCTAAAAGATTTTAGCGAAAAAGGTAGCGAACTTGCCTCTTTGGCTGCAGAAGGGGAAAGCTTACAATACTCTAGTGAAGAATGGGCGCGGCTCATTAGCGCCCAAGGGAGCTCTATTGATTTAGACCCTCAACGCCTCTCAGAAGTCGAAGAGCGCATCAGTTCACTCAGGGCTGCTTTCAAAAAGTTTTCTTTAGACGAGGAAGGTTTGCTTCTGAAGTTCCAAGAACTCGAAATAAAACTTCATGGAGAAGCCCCGCAAACCTTACTGATCCAGACACAGGAAAAAATGGCTGAGCTCCAAAGTGAATGCAAAAAACTCGCTGAAACTTTACATAAAAAACGAGTCACTTCAGCCAATAAATTATCTCGTGAAATCAACCAAAGCCTAGCATCTCTAGAAATGGAAGGAAACCGATTCTCCATCGCTCTCAATAAAAAAGAAGAACTAGGCGAAAAAGGTTTGACTCTTTGCGAATTTCAATTAAAAGCCACAGCCGATAGTCCCCTCAAACCCTTACACGATAGTGCCAGTGGCGGTGAGCGTTCCCGCGCCCTCCTTTCCATCAGTTCAGCTTTGGCTGGAGCCATGAGTTGTCCCCTCCTGGTTTTCGATGAAATCGACACGAATATAGGCTCAAGATTAGGGGCTCCCGTCGCTGAAGCATTTTTAAAACTATCCCTAAACAACCAAGTTATCTGCGTGACCCACCTAGCCCCTGTGGCCGCTGGCGGCAAAAGACACTTATTAGTTGAAAAGGGACGACGCTATTCAACCATACGTCATTTAACAGCCGATGAAAGAGTCGCTGAACTCGCCCACATGATAGCCGGAGAAAAAGACTCTCCCTCAGCTCTCGAACAAGCTAAACATATGATTGACCGCTA
>JADGBV010000086.1 GCA_015231345.1 Planctomycetota bacterium | reverse complement strand
AAATGATATTTGATCATAAAACCTGCTAAATGGTTTTATAACAGCAACTTATTTTTTCATATTCACATTCACAGAGACACAACGTGCATAATATCATCAAACCAAGCTTAAGCTAAACCTAAAAAGTAGTTTTGTTAACTGCCCTCTTAAATCTAGCGCCAGAATACTACAATAAAAAATACTTGATTTAGAAAACACAAAACTATTATATTTATTTAATGAGCTAGGAGAAGCGATTGTATCAATTAGATTGCGGCTGGACCAAAAGCTTAGTAAAGGTTATCTTATCTACTATAACCGAATATCATTTACCCAAAATAGTTCCCCTTATAGGGTTACTATATGCCCCTCAAACTCAAGCCCAAGAACTCAGCTACAAAGGCTTTGACTTTCATGGCTCTCTTGCTCAAACCTTTGCTGTGTCCGATGGGGACAACGAGTATCTTATTTCAAAAAGTGATGAAGGAACTTTTCAGTTTACCGAAGCCCTACTCAACGTCTCGAAACAGTTCACTGATGACTTTCGTTTCGGCGTTCAAGGTATAGTACGTGATTTTGGAGACGAAGATAACTTCAAACCTGCTCTAGATTGGGGATATGCCGACTACCGACTATCTAATTATCTAGGCATACGGGCTGGCCGGGTCAAAGCCCCAATAGGTTTTTTGGGAGAAGCACGAGATGTGGACTCATCTCATTCGAGCATACTCCTGAATCAAGGCTTATACCCAGAGTGGGCCAGGACCATATCAAACTCCTATGATGGAGCTGGCATATATGGATCTTTTGGAAATTTCGAAATGGGTTTTTTAGATTATCATATTTTTTATGGCACAAAACGTGAAATGCCAGATACTTTTCGAATGCAAAGGAGTCTTCAACAACTTGACCCGTCCGCAGAAATTGAATTACAGGAGCAAATTGGCATCTCACTTATATATGAAACTCCACTCGAAGGTCTAAGGTTAGGTTTAACCCAGTTTCAAGCGGATACATTTTCCGACCTCACTGTAATTAATGAATTCACTGGAAGCAGAACTATTTATCCCGATGAGTTTGATTACAGAACAAAAATGCACACATTCAGTGGAGAATACAACTGGAATAAATGGACTTTTACTGCAGAGTACACACAATCTCTACCAGATGTTGACTTTAGCCAATCATATACTAATGCATTCGCCCAGTCTAAGATACCCCCTGCTCAACAAGTTTATGATGGCACATATCAAGCTGTCTACCAAGAAGTCTATGATGCAACATATGATACTGTTTATCAAGCTATGGGAGGAGATTTCAACCCAGCTGCAGCAGGAGAAGCTGATCGAATAGCTCAGGAGACTGGAGGTGCAAAGGCTACGGAAGAGGCCACTAAAGCACGCGTAGCAATTGACATGGCTGTACAAGGTTTACAAGAAACTGTTAGTGACCTCGCCTCTGTAGATATCTCTAGGGACTCTCGAGGTTGGAATTTTGGCACCGAATACCAATGGAATGATCAATTAAGCCTCATCCTTAGGTATGGCGAAGAAGCCTTAAAAGAAAAAACCACCGACCCAAATTTTCACAGGAAAGATTTATCCTTGGGAGCCCGGTACGATTTCAACCAATATCTTATAGGTAAAGTAGAATACCACCGCATCAGAGGGAAGTTGGGTCAAATATCTGGGGATTCCTATGATACCAATTTTTTCTTAACCCGCCTTTCATTTTCATTCTAAGGGGGTGACATGAAAGATCTGATGCAAATAATAAAAGTCAACGCCATATTGATGCTACTCTGCAATCTAGTAACCTGGGCCGAACCAGTTTTAGTGGTTTCAAAACAAAGTCCCCTCAATTCTGTCAAACAAGTGGAGTTGCAACGTTATTTCTGTGGCAAAGCCAAAACTATCTCAGGACATAAACTTAATCTAATCCTCCAAGTCCAAGGAAAAACTCATGCGGATTTTCTGCAGAGCTACATCAAGCGATCACCTGTTAAATTATCCAAAACCTGGAAGAAACTAATCTTTACAGGAAAAGCAAAAATGCCTAAACAAGCTAAAAATGATGGTGAAGTCGTAGCAATCTTAAAATCCTCCCCTAATCACATAGGGTACATTGATGAGAAAAGCTTGACTGATGAGCTTAAAAAAATAAAAATCAAGTAAATATATGCCTTTCAAAAAAGGAACATGATATCCCTTAAGATAAAACTACTCGGTGGCATCGGGTTGATTTTCTTCTCAGGGCTCGCCTGTCTTGCCTATGGACTTTTAGGTAGCAGGCAGATTTCGAAAAGTGTCTCTATTGTAAGAAGCGATTCATTCCCTGCACTAAACAGAGCCAATGAGTTAACGGAAATGGTTCGCATCACTAATAATGCTATATTGCTCTCTCTTGATGGAGATGATCAATTTGAGCAGGAAGTCCTAGATGCTCAAGATCGTTTTAGCCAAATCATAAACCAGATCACTCAAAACAGGGATGCCCCCGATTTACAGCTTATTCATGACAACTTTAATCATTACGTCAAAGAAGGCATAGAATTTGGCAAAAAAAGTCTCGCCGGAGAAGATAATATTTCCCTGGACAATATGAATCGATTAAGTGGCATAAAAAAAGAAGTCACTATGGCTATCGAGGGATATCAGGACAAAAAAAGGTCTCTTTTCCAAGATGCTTTAGACCTTATACTCTTGGAGGGCTCATCATTCAACCGTATATTTTCTCTAGTGAGTTTTATTCAACTTTTCATGGTGATTATCCTTATAAAAGTATTACTGAAAGTCTCTCGTGACACCAGCAATATGAATTCCGCGGCAACTCAAATTGCTTCAGGTGACCTTAAAGCATCTATTGCAATCACTCGTAAAGATGAGATGGGCTCTCTTCAAAAAGCGATTGAGCACATGCGCATTTCCTTGAAGGATCATATCGATAATCTAGATTCAAAAGTTAAAGCAAGAACTGCAGAGTTAGCCTTAGCACAGAAAGAAATCACCGATATCCTAAACTCCATTGAACAGGGTATATTCACCTTCAACCTCGACCTAAGCATCAATCAAGAACATTCCTTAAGAGCAAAAGAGTTACTCCAACGCGATGATGTGCCCACAGCAAACCTTATGGATATCTTGCACTTGGATAAAAAGAAAGGGAAACATTTCACTCAGTGGGTAGAAGTAATTCAAAAACCGCGCTTCCTCTCCAATTGGAAAAAATACTCAAAACTATGTCCGGCAGACCATATCGTTAGAAAGTTAGATGATCAGAATCAATTTATCAAAGTCGACTTCCAGCCTATCATTGAAAAAGATGCACTCAACAAAGTCATGGTCTTACTCACCGATATTACAGCTGAGAAAGAAGCAGAGAAAAAGCTCGAGACTCACCGACAAAATCAAATCGATCATATGGACCGAGTAACAGCCATCACTAAATTTGAGCATACAGATCTAGCTAACTTCCTCACCAGTCTTCGTGACACAATATCACAATGTAAGACTACATTGACTGTAGCTGATCTAAACCTTAGCGTAACCCAGTTATTCAGAGAACTTCATACAATCAAAGGGAACAGTGGAACATTTGGTTTTCATAATCTTGAAAATATTATTCATTCAGCCGAAACTTCATTGAGCCAATTTATAGAGTCGAATGATGATGACACATTATCTCAGTGGCATGATATTATGAAAAGAGCAGATGAAGAACTTCAAAAAATATCTTCACTTGAGAACCTTTTATTCAAAAATTATCAACAGAAAATCATCATTAATGCCGATCGATTCAAACTTCTGCTCAACAAAATTAAAACTGGAACATTTTCAGATACTCAAACAATCTATAAAGAAATTCTTAGTTTACACTCACAAACTCTAGGCTATTACTGCAAAAAGTACAAAAACCAGATCGAGCAAGTATTAAAAAGCCAAGATAAAGAAATACAAGTCATTATAGAGAACGAAGATCAGCTTATCCCTAGGGACCTGATGAGCAAACTAGATCATGCTATTGTCCACATCATCAATAATTGTGTTGCCCATGGGATTGAAACTTCAGAGGAACGTATAGATCTTCAAAAAGGAATTGGAACCATCACAATCTCATGCCATCATAATGATGATTGGTTTTTATTAAAAATTAGCGATGACGGCAAAGGCTTGAACCCAGAGATCATATTCAATAAAGCAGCATCAAAAGGCCTTATCAAAAGTGAGAATATTGAAAAACTAAGCGTCGAGGATAAACTAAACCTTATTTTCAGCCCAGGATTTTCCACTCGTGATGAAGTTTCTAAGCTAAGTGGTCGCGGCATTGGCCTAGATGCAGTCAAAAACTGTGTAGAGGAACTAGGAGGGAAGGTCACCGTTGCGTCTGAGCTTTCAAAAGGCTCCAGCTTTACCCTTGAAGTACCCGTTGACCTTTCTGAAAATATGGATTTTATGGACCAAGCTTAAGTTAAACCTAAGCTTGATCCTTTATACAAAACAATAAGCAGCACCTTAGATACTGCAGTTCATTTAAAATGAGATATGTAGTTTAAGCCAGGCACTCATACCAGGCTCATTCACTCGAATAGATTCTGTGCTAAAATTATCTGAACGGCTAAGATGATCTGCATAGAGGTGATCTAATACATTATCAACCCCAAAACGCAAACCATAATTTTCTGTAAAACGATAATGAGCATAGAGGTCAAAAACCATATACCCTGCACTTTCACCTACTTCTTGCTTACTTAAAGTATCAATTCGAGTTTGTTGAGCGGCAAAGTGAGTCCTTAAACCCGCCCCCCAGTTGTCATGACCATACTCCAAATCCACACGACCATTGAGAGAAGGTATTTGTGGAAGAGGTCGACTATCTGTTGTATTATCTGCCCTAAGCCACGAAAGAGAAGTCATCATAGACCAATGTCGCCTAAAGTGATACAAACACTCCGCCTCAAGCCCATATATGCGAGCATCCACATTCCGGTACACATCGGCATTGTCGCTTTGCAGCACACCATTCTGACCCCTGGCTCCTTCACGCAGAATATAATCACCAATATCATTATAATATGCACTCAGACCCCAGTGACTATCAGCAAGAAATTCTGAACTAAAACCGAGATCAATTTGATGATGAACTTCATTATCAATTTGAGGGTTTCCGATCCATCTTTGATTAGCCATCTTCACCCATTTGTTGATATATCTTTCCGTTTCATCTGCTGCTCGTATACTGCGACTTAAACCCAAAAAGAAAGTCGTATCTTCACTCATAGCATATTCGTTTCGAATAAGCCCGCCGAAAGCAGTTTCTTCATGATCATCTGCATCAACTCCATAATAAGTACTGTAGGCCTTATCGGCTGATGTTGCGGCACTATTTGCTTGATCAGCTGCAGATTTCAAAGCATCAATTCGGATTCCATATTTCAAGGTGTATTGAGAAGTCAAAAAAGACTCCATCTCCACAAAGACGCCACTTTTAGTTTGTGTCGTGTCTGGCCACATATTAGAAACAAAAGCGCCACTGCCCCTATTATACAATTTAGCGTCTCGTTCACGAATCTCAACATTCAGGCCATAGTTAATCAGATTTCTTCCTTTGCGAAAAGTAGAGATCACTCGCAAGCCCTTAGTTAAAGATTCAGTTTCAGTCTCCATCTTAGCCATACCTGCAGGTCTTAAGCTAAAGTTATTCATCAAGTGACTAATATCACTCAGTGTCGCTTGGGCCTCTAATGTCTCTGCTGCTCTTAAACCTAACTCACCTTCATATTTTAAACGGTAAACATTTCCCTTCTCTTCCGGGCTATCCATACCCGCGCCTGGATATAGAGCATCTTCGAAAAGATGATATTCATAGCTCAACTCAAGGAGGTGATCTTTTGCAAGTTCAGTCCCAGCAATGAAGCCAGCTTGAAGGTGATCGAAGGAAGAGCGAACTTCATCTCCATTGCCATCCTCATAATTTTCATTTTTTTTATTTTCAGCAAGGACTCGTAAATACATACTTTCCCCTGCTCCGATCACATCAGCCAAGATATCGCTTTGAGTTCCATTGCTCGCTGCTAGGCCAGAAACCCTCCCATGAAAGCCTTTCTCTTGGGCTAGTTTATGTGAGTTTCTTTTAAAAATGACACTGCCTCCCCCTGCTCCACTTCCTCGAGATAATGTCTGTAAGCCTTTCTCGACATAAACCTCTTCATAGGTTTCTAAAGCAGCCCAGCTACTTGGTGGATCCATACGATTAGGACAACCTCCATGAATATTTGCTCCATCAAGCTCAACATTAATGCGAGTCTGCGACTGACCTCGGATAACAGGGTCTAACCCTCTTCCTCCAAAACGGCCAGCTGAAACGCCATTAAACATGCGTAGAAAATCGCCTCCGTCTGCACTTGAGCCTTGATTTCTGCTAAGCTCAGATAGAGGGGTTAAGCTTGGGTTTATGGGCAGTGTTCCATTAATAATCACAGGAGCCAAAGATGTCACTCCATCAGACGGAGCTTCTTCCGCAAAGCCCTGAAGGGCTACTATTGTCAGTAGAGGCCATACCAGAGGCCTCTTGTTTCGATAAAATTTCATTTTTTCTTCCTATTATTTTCTATAAATTGTTAAATTATGATGTATTTCTCATACATATGCACAACTCTTTTTGCACACTTAGCATTGCCCTAAAAAGCTTGCAGTACCTTGAATGTACGAAGAGCTTCCTTAGACAACTATGAAGTCTGAAGAGTTGATATTAAACATAACTCCTGAATCTATATTGCAGGAGAATGCTTAGAGAACATTAACTAATTTAACAAGTAATAATAGGAACTTTACTTGGGGGCGAAATGCTTATTGAATGAAATAAGAACTCCTGATGAATCACTAAAACGGAAGCATCTAACTCATGAACTTTTCCTTGAATTGTCTTATTGCAAGACACTATGATAGTTCTCAATGCCGAAGATGCCAAAAAAGACCAATCCTTATCTCCATAGCAAGAGCCCGTTTTCAGAATCACCTTATTCTCATTGGGTAATACTGAGACACTTATAAGCTTTTTTCTTTTCATCTTTTTCTTAGAACAGCAGCTGCGAACTTCAGCTTTAGGCTCATTACTGATCTTATAATCAGTCGAGAATAGTTTTCTTGCACAGCAGCAATTAGTCCGACAAATTTCTGCTGTGACACAGCCACATTGATGACCAGCACAAGGATAATCATCTTTAGCTCCTAACTGCGACATCAGATAAGAAAGCTGAGCTGGGTGAGGCAAAAAGTTCAACAGCAATAAAGCAAGCAAGACACTAAAACTTGTAATTTGTTGAATTCGCATCTACTCTAAAAGGGGCTAATTGATTAAGGCAGGCTAGCAAAAAGGCTGCTCTGTCAAAAGCTGCACACTCTTAAAAACGCATTTTTTGAGACACTGTGTCAGTAGCATTGATGATCCGGAATTTACAATACAATAATGACTCATCCAACCAGGTGCAATCAACCCCATGGAAAACCTCATTGCCATCCTTATTGTCTCATTTGCTGCCATTTATGCTTTTTCATATATAAAAAAGCAATTGGCTAGTGGGTGCAGGGACTGTGGAAGCAGTTGTAAAGGGGGCACAGGCAAAGAGGGGGGTGAAAAAAAATAGGATCATTCTCAGCGACAGTCGAGAGAAAGATTCGCACATATTTGAAGGCTTAATATCACCCTACAATAATCACAGCTAAAGCTAAATATTTAGTTTTATTGACTCTTTAGCCCACACCCTTACCTTCTCTTCAAGACTTTCACTTATGAATAATAAGATACTTACGGCTCTTTGCGCCTTTTTTCTTTTCTTTTCCTCTGGTTTTACTGCTCAACAAATTCCTGAATTATTAGTCGCAGCTCTGGGCAAAGGAGCCTTACATATTAAAGAGGGCAAAGTACTAAAAAGCTACAAAACTCCTGCCGCATCTCAAGATGCATGGTATCTAAAAGATGGTTCCATATTGGCCTGTGGCATGAAAGGCCTTATTAAATACAATCAAGATGGCAAAAAAGAATTTGAATGGAAACCAGAAGGAGTAGCTAAATACGAAATTCACTCTTGCATGCCACTGCCAGATAATAGAACCCTTGTTGCAGTTAATGGCACCAAACAGCTTTTTGAGTTAAATGCCAAAGGCATCACCGAAAAAACAATCACAATTGAGGACCTTTCAACTAAAAACACGCACATGCAAATGCGTATCGTCAGAAAATGTAAAAATGGAGAGTATGTCGTTGTGGCCTCAGGTGAAAATAAAGTACTTATCTGCAATAGCGATGGAAGTACGAAAAAAACCATCGATATGAACAAACTTCCTGCAGGCATCAAAAGCCAAAAAGTTCATGGTCTAGCCGTATTAAATAATGGCAATTACCTCATTGGAACGGGCTATGGTAAGTGCTTAGTGGAAATGACTGCAGACGGTGAATGCGTATGGCAGCTATCTCCTGCTGATGTCCCAGAATTAGGCTTAGCCTATATTTCAGGCATACATCGTCTTAGTAATGGCAACACTGTTGTTTCTGCTTATAAAAGTAAATATAACCTCTTTGAAGTGACTCCAGATAAAAAAATTATCTGGAAAAGCAACAACAAGGACATTGGCAAACCTACAAATGTTCAAGTCATTGGCGAAGAAGGTGATGCAGAATCTTTTGGATTGCAGAAATAGAGCTTAGCAACTCAACCGCAGCCTTCAGTTCTGATTATCGCCTTCTTGTTTATCCTTTGCTTCGCGTACTTCATCATCAATAAGCAAACGATAAGCAGGAGTGCTTAAATCGTCAAACTGGCCAGTTTTAACTGCGTGAATAAATGCCCATAAGGCAAGAATCACTAAGACTAGAGCAAGTGGCAGCAAAATATAAATAACACTCATAAAGCTCTTCTAAATGCTTTAGAAGAAAAAGCTAAGACTAGGACTGACAGGGAACTTAAAGGCATCAATATGGCTGCAATCAGCGGATTAATTATACCCATTATAGCTAGAGATGCCGTTATAATATTATACAGTAAAGAGAGGCCCAGGCATAGCTTGACTGTTAACATTGTATTACGCGAACCTAACACTAGTTCCAGAAGCGCTTTCAGTCCTGGTTTGTTCAGGTAAATATCTGCAGCGGCCAAACTCGCTTCAGCACCGCCATGAACGGCAATACCCACAGAAGCCACAGAAAGCGCAGCGGCATCGTTCAAACCATCTCCTACCATAACAACTGGAGATTTTGCCTGCCATTCTTCCACGATAGATAATTTCTCTTCAGGGCTTAACCCACCGCGATTATCCTCGTTGGTAATTCCTAATTGGGAGCCAACATGATCCACCACCTTCGTGTGGTCACCAGAAAGTATGGCAACTGACCAACCCAATTGCTGAAGAGTCTCAATTGATCTTTTTGCGTCCTTACGAATAGGATCACCCATAGCCAAGCATGTGCAAACCTGATCATTCACGCTTATCCACACAGGTGATAAGCCACTTTGAGCCCAATCTGCAGCCTGAGCCTGCAACTCAGAAACCTTCGAATTATCTCCGTACTCAATAGCAGCATCACTATTAACCAACTTAGACACAAAATCAAAAGTCCCCACTCGTACTCTTTGGTTATCAACGACACCGGCAATTCCCTCTCCAACATGCTGTTCAACTTCAGTTGCTTCAGAGCCAAGATGGGGATTCAAAGCGCTTATGGCCTTAGCCAAAGGATGACTTGAATGACTTTCAAGAGCGGAAGCCAAAGGAAGCATATCCTTAGGCCCAACCACTTCGACCACACTCACCTTGCCTTCAGTAATCGTACCCGTCTTATCGAGAAAAACCTTCCCAGTGCCTGATAAATGCTGCAAAGCATCTCCACCTTTCACCAATATCTGTTTTCTTGCAGCACGACCCGTAGCTACGGCCAAGGCTAAAGGCGTCGCCAAACCTAGGGCACAAGGACAAGAAACAATCAACAAAGATGTTGCGTTATCAATTGCCTGTGAAGGGTCTAAAAAGTACCACACCAAGCAAGTAAGGGCAGCCAAGAAGAGTAGCACTAACACGAAATAACCGGATATTCGATCCGCCCATTGAACAACTGGTGCTTTCCTGCTCCCAAATGTCTCCACAAGTGACATGAGTTTGCCTACTCGACTTTCTCGCCCTGAAGCTTCAACCTTCATTCTGAGAGTAGCACTCATATTCGTTGTACCAGCGTAGATAACATCACCTTTGCTTTTACTCTGCGCATCGCTTTCGCCAGTTAGCAAAGAACTGTCCACATAGGACTCACCTTCACATACAACTCCATCTGCTGGGAATACTTCTCCGGCCAAAACCTGAAGTACATCTCCAAGCTGAACAGCCTCAAGTGCACTCTCCACGATATCATTCCCTTTGACGACTCTAGCATATTCAGGCGTAAATGAATAAAGCAATTCAAGCGAATCCATTGCCCATCTTTGCTGCCTATGCTGAACAAACCTACCAGCAAGCAATAAAAAAATAAGAATAGACAGAGACTCAAAGTAAATATCGCCGATTCCCGTAAAGGTATTCACCGTGCCAGTCAAAGCAGCAGCTAGCAAGCCTATGGCAATGGGCACATCCAAATGTGTTGTCTTTGCTCTGAGGGCAGAATAAGCCCCTTGGAGAAAAACACGCCCAGGCCATAACAAGGCAAACCAGGCAATGAGCATGCTGACCCAGCGAAAAAAATGGCCATAGCCGGCTTCAATGCCATCGATCATACCGCCATAAAGGGCAAAAGCTAGTAGCATTGTATTTCCAGCTGCTGCACCTGCTGCTGCTAAACGAATCATATGCTTGCGATCCTCAAGAACTCGAGCTCGCCTGCGATCATGATCCCGCGCTGGATGTGGACTATAACCTAAACTATCTAAGGCCCTAGCCATCTCTGATAATTTATGAGTTTGAGGATTCCAACGTATTGTCACAAGCTGCCTTGCTAAATCCAATCGACTTTCCAAGCAACCAGTTTGCAAGAGGGGTAATTTTTCAACTAGCCAAACACAAGCTGCGCAATGCACACCTTGTAAATAAAGCTCTACTTCACTCAAGTCTTCGTTGATGGTGCGTGTATAGGATGCCAGGAATTCATCATCATCCAGCGCATCATACGCCCGACCTGTTTTTAAGGCTGCTTGTTTATCAGCGTCCGTCTGTTCTTTAATTTTATAGAAATTTGCAAGCCCAGCATCATGAATGACCTGATAGACTGTTTTGCAGCCAGAACAACAGAATTGCAAAGATGAATTCTCTTCAATACAATGAAGAGGAACATCTAAGCCGCAGTGAGAGCAAGCCGGAACTTTATGCTGAGAACTCAGACTTAATCCTTATTATACCTTAACACCACGCCCTATTAATGTGCGCAGCAAGGAGGTTTAATTTCTTGTATTTTTTTTATATCTTCTATTTGGGTACCTGAGGAAGAGTCATTATCGGAATTCAGCATAGTTTGTGAATTATGTGGTAATTCGGGTTGCTGCATACTCTGTGAATTATACGGCGATGATGACTCTTCAGCTAAAGGAGAATCTAAGCTCTTAAGTTT
>JADGBV010000085.1 GCA_015231345.1 Planctomycetota bacterium | reverse complement strand
TGTATGTGCCGGGAGTACCTAAGGCATCGTGATTACCAAAAAATCTCTGGCTGCCATCTGGTTCGTCTAGACTAGACCCTTGGCCCCGGTGCATAATTAAAATGGACTCTATGGGGTAGGCTTCTTTTAATTCAAGTTCCATAATGTAATCACTAGGTGTGTTAATGTCTGCTATTTGGACATAACTACCTTCATCGACAACTTTAAACCAATCTCCTACATTGATGATGCCATCAGCTATGAGTTCTGTGGAGGTAGGCATGCCACTATCTGAAGATAAATTAATAGTCACTGTATGGTCTGCATCGTCATGATAGGCAGATGATAAATCTGCTGTGTAGCTCCAGCTGAGGTCTGAGTAGCCATCAGTGAAAGCCCGTTGTACAACATATTTGATTTCTGTAGCAGCAGAAAAATTGGTTTGAATTGAAGATTCTAGGTTGTTGACAGTGTTGAATGATGATACATAACCTGTTGTGGAATTAAAATTAAATGATGATGAAGAGACCACGTTCCATTTAGTCCAAGTGTAATTTACAGGATTTTGGAAACGGATGCGATCTCCTGGGTGCACACGGTAACGTTTGCTTGTGCCTATGTCCAGTCCCCATAGGGAATCTTCTGGGTCATTAATTGTGAAACTATTTGGTCCATTATAAGTTAGCGTGCCTCGAGAATAAGTGTAATTATCTAGAGCGGCTTCATAATATCTCAAATTAGGATTTAGTTCCGGTGGACTAGCGTATCTAACCTGATTTAATTCACGGTTAAGAGTGTCAACCAGTAGAAACGGTGACTTGCCATCGTCAGTAAACTTATTGATAACGCGAAAATAGAAGCGGTTTTCTTTGAAGTAATAGGGTTTGGCGGCATCTGTATTGACTTCTGATGCTGAGCGGTCGTTCTCTAAAGCTTCAACTCTAAGCATGTACATGCCTGGGCCATATTTGCTTATGTCATAGCCGCCAAGACCGTCACTGCTTTGCTCCCAACGGTCAGAGAATGTAAATTCTGCCGTGTTCTCATTAGTAAGGATTTTGGTGATGACAATATTGTCGCTACTAATGTTGCTATTGATATTAAAGACCCTTCTTTCATAACAATATTGTCGCTACTAATGTTGCTATTGATATTAAAGACCCTTCTTTCATAAGTTGGACTATTAGCACTCGTTTCTAGCATACGTGAGTACAAGGTTACACGAAAGTTATTCACGCCGTTGTCGTCAATGTTAAATTTAATAGTTTTAGAAGCACCGTCTTCTAATTCTACAAAAGGGATATTGTCTCGGTCATAAGAATCTATGCTTGGTGTGTCGGATTCAGTGTCGTAACCTCTGACGACAGTTCGATCGATGTTGATATTTGGAATGGGTAATTCAGCTTCTCCGACCCAAGCGTTGTGTCTAGGTAATAATAGTCCTGCATCTCCTGCTACTTTAAAACCTACAATAGCATCGAAATAATCTGCAATAACTTTGCTGCGTTTCTCATTTTGGTTACTGCCACTGACATTATCTTCAATAACTATATAGTCTAAGAAATTTAATAAGCCTTCAGTCCAGAGCTCTCCTAAAATGGGTCGATTTGCTTTTCTATACCCTTTATAGACTCCTTGAGTGAAAACATCACTGCTCCAAGGATTTCCTGGGTCAAAGTAACCTTGATAGATATCTTCATACTTATTTTGTATGCCGTCAGAAGATAAATGGACCCAGTTTGAATAAGTTTGGTGCCCGATGGCTCCGATGCAACCCCCATAATTACCTGTGGCATCGTGTGAATGGATGACATTTCCTGCAGGATAAAACTGCAGCATTTCTTGGGCATAGGAACTTGTATAATAGCTATACATATCCAGCCCCGTTGCCATAGGGTGCCCTAGGTAGTATGTGACCGAGTACTGACCTAAATCCCCTACGAAAACAGGCAATTCCGGCACGGAAATTGTTTCAATGGGGTCGTTGTAGTTAGTCATATGTGTGGTTTTTGCAGAAGAGGTAACTCCACTATAGTTTGGCCATCCAGGGTCGGTTACGCCTTCTGTCTTGCCCGTTGTCCAATTATCCTGGATTGAAACAAAACCTTTATTCAGCATGGCTGTATCTAAATCTGCACTATGGCCTTGGTTTATAGTGGAAGTTGTGTGGGGTACGAGGCGGAGGCGTTCGTCGCCGTCGCCAGAATCCACAGGTTTTGATCCATCACTTGTCGGAAAAGCTTTGTGGAGTCTAAATCCACTCATAAGGCTTTTTTCTCCGCCGTCAATATCGCCGGGGTTGTAGTTTAAGACAAGGTCGAGAAGGTCTTTTTCTGGTCTTTGGAGCCAGCGATCGCCAAGAGAAGTCGAGCTACCTAGAAGAGCATGCTTGAAGAATTCCGGTTTGCCTTTGTGGGTGACATGAGCGTAGGTTCCCCAGTCGATGATTTTTTTTGTGACATTTTTGGCAACGTTGCGGAAATCCCAAGAATATATGGAGGTACTAACATTTTTTGGGCGAGGGAAGGCTAATGTGCCCATCATGGAAATGCCGTCGGTATTGGGAGGAAGAATATAGCCTTTGGCTTCTTGAGTCCTTAACATGGGGCCAAAGTCGATAATAGAAATTTCTTCATCATCTTCAAGGTCAGTGGCGAGATCGAAATTATTTTGGCTAACCACTTCGATGTAGTTGTAAGACTTTGTTCCTTTGTCTTCGCTTCCCCATGAGGTGATAAAAAAGATGTAACCTTGGTGAGCTCCTTTGGTTACAATGGCTATGAGAAGGGGTTCTCCTGAAGGGTAATCAGCAATGTCACTGCATACATAGTCGGTTATAGCGTCGCCTTCAAAAAGATCTATACTGTTAACTGTGCCTTGGCTACTAGAAGTATCTGCAAATACTCCCATATATATTTTTGTTTTTGTGATAAGTCCTGCGTTGTCTATTTTGTCTGCAGCTACAACGCGATGATCGGCGTTGTTGCCGTAAAACTCTCCAATGCCATTGGGGTAATAGCCATTTAAGTGTCTTAAGTGAATGGTATACTTGCCCATTTCGTAGCCAATTTGTCCCTGCGCAGTACCAGTGACTGAAAAACGGTCGGAGACGGGGGTTCCATTTTCGCCATCATAGCTATCACTGTAGTAAAAAAGAGCGTTGTCAGCAATGTCCTCTTCGTGATTTTTGATGGGATCATTTGATTTGTAATAGGCATGGACAAAGTAGGGGAGGCGAGCATCTGTGCGGCCTACGCCCCAGTGGGTGTAGTATCCAGTGCCCAAGATAGTATTCGCATCATAGAATAAAGTGTGGTAATCTGAACTGGATTTTCCATCGAAACGCACATAGGTTACTTCTTGGTTATCGATTGTTGCGCCTAGAGCACCTGGGTCTGGGTCTGTAGTTACATCCGAGCCAGTTCTAGAATGGCTTTGAATTAGCATTTCGACAGCATCTGTGGTACTATTTCCCTCGTAATAATAAAGTTGACGTCCATTCAGTGCATTGGCGGTATAAGGTCCTACTCCCCTTGTGGCGAAAAGTCCATGGTTGAGTACGGAACTTCCATCCCCTCCTGTATTGGACATTCTTAAAATCTGTGAGATCTGATCTGAAGCAAGTGTGCCAACTCCAGTTTCATGACTATTGTAGATAGGGTAAGTTGTCGATATGGGTAAGCGGCTTACTGCATAATCGGGGACTAGGTCATCATTATTTGCCAATGTATAGAAATAGTCATGATAGATCTCAAATGTGTCTTGATACCTGCCACTAGCTGGGATTTCCATATTGTTGCCTAGAAGTGTAATGGTCGTGTGTTTCGCATCGCCATCATCAGAAACTGTTGGTACGATGCTGCTTGGTAAAGATATAGTGCACTGAACTGAGTGGTCTATGTTTGAGATGGTTTGGTAGGATATGGAATAATTCAATTGTGTTCCTAGGCCTGGCATATACCAATAGTAATCAGGATTGGAGGATGCCTGTTTCCTCCCCATTTTCCCCTGAATAAAAGCCATAATCTTAAGCGGCAAATCATACCTCTCTTCCATACTCGCAAGATAGCCATCATTATCTAAACTAGGAATCGAGGCCAAATTCCACCCATAAAACTGATCAATCTCGTGCACACTAATAATAAAAGTCTCATTATTCTCAATAGTCTCATGGTACTCTTTCAAGTCTAGAGCTTGCTGATGATAATCATCATAATAGATAATCACATGAGCTTGAAGTGGACCAGCTAAAAACACAGACAGCAAACATAGCCAGAAGAAATAACGGAGAAGCGAAGGTGTGCGAAGTGAGAATATTTCTTTCATATCAAGGCCTTTTATTTTAACTGGATTTTATAATAGTTTATGTGAGATATTTTCCGCGCAAGAGCTTGGGGCAATATTGAGATAAAAATTACAAAAAAAATGAATTCATGGGCTTTTTCCCATGAAAAGCCCTTTGTTTGCGCGAAGATTTGCTTTAATCGAGCGAAAAATGGGCTTTTTATTAATATTTTCAAAAAGGAAATGGCTTACCAGCGGTTGCGAAAGCCAATTGAAAGGCCTGTGTTGAGCCCGTCGTCGGCGCTGTTATTCATGAATGAAAATAGAGCACCTACATAGAAGTTGAGGGGAAAGTAACTGTTAGGACGTTTTAAAATCACAAAATTAGTGCCAAGGTTCATAAGGGGAGCGGGAGACCCATAAACATCTCCACTTAAAAGAAAATACTGCCTGACATCTAGAAAGCTATCGTAGCCAAAACGTCGGGTGATCATGCCATTGATATAAGCCCCTGCAATAAGAGGAATCCCAGTAGCTGTAGAGGAAAATTTAGCTGGAATATTAAGGTTTCTGGCGGCTTCAATGTTCAGATTCTCGATACCAGATGTGGGGTCTGTGTTAACGACTTCAGTGTCGGAGCTAGAAAAACCCAATCCACAGTACATGCTTAAGCTAAATTTTGCTGGTCTCCAGTCATTGGGGTTTTCTTCGAATTTGATAAAATTGCGGGTCAAGAGCAGGTCGAATTGCATTTCAGTACCTTCCAGTTTTCCTGGCCCACTTGTGTATTCATGCGTTCCGTAGAGGGCGCTTATGCTTAAAGAGGTTTTTGATGAAAAACTGGCAACTTGGTAATTAACGTAAGCCGATTTTGTGTCTGTGTCTCCTCCTAAGCCCAAGGCTAAGCCAACTGTGGCGGCTCCAATATCACTTGTTAAATCTGGGTCTGCTACAGGGCTTGGGATGATAATATCGAATCCATCGCCTTTAGGAGTGGCAGAAAGACTGGCACTAATTGATACCATAAGCAAAGATGCCAACCAGAGAATTTTGTGCATAAAGGACTCCTGAGGGTGAATTCGGGAGGAGCATAATACATGCCCTTTTCAGTCGTCACCTGCAGACGGAAAGATAAATGCTGAGAATTTCTGGTGTGCTCTTAGAGCTTAAAGGGGAGTCGGGCTTAAAAATCAGACTCCGCCAAAAAAACCTTTAAAAATGGAGATAAAGATGATTTTGAAATCCAAGTACAGAGACCACGAACGAATGTAAGCTAGGTCGAATGTCACTCGCTGGAGCATTTTGTCTGGAGTGTCTGTTACTCCTCTGCAGCCGCTAATTTGCGCTAGCCCCGTAATGCCGGGTGTCACCTTATGGCGAAGCATGTAACCGCTGATTTTAACTCTAAATTCCTCGTTATGGACATCGGCGTGCGGCCGAGGGCCTACGATGGACATGCTGCCTTGGATCACATTGAAAAATTGAGGAAGCTCATCTAAGCTGTGTTTGCGGATAAAGTGTCCAATGGGGGTAATTCGTAAATCTCCACTTGTCGCTTGCTTAAATTCCCCTTTGCTGGCATCATCTGTCATTGAGCGAAATTTATACATTCTAAAGGGCTTGCCATTGAGGCCGTAACGAGTTTGGATGAAAAAAACCGGACCAGGTGACGTCATTTTGATAATTAAAGCAATAATCATCATGGGAATGGCAATGAGCAGCAAAATAAGGGAAGAAAGGACGATGTCCTCGATGCGCTTAATGCTTTTTTGCTGCCCACTAAAGGGGCCTTCAAATAAACTGACGCTATAATGGTTGCCAACGCTATGCCATTGCGGGTAAAGCAAGTTATCGGTCATAAGAGAGGGCAGTATATAATAGAGAGAAACGGTTGTATTTGATAATTTACTGATGAGGCGTTGGCTCAGTTCGTAGTTGTCTTTGTCGATATTGATATAAGCCAAATCAAATTTGCGGTCATCACCATCTTGGCAGGCAAGATTGAAGCTGCCGAGCAGAGGCAGCTTGGTTTGTGGGCAGCTCTGGCTCATAAATGAATCGTCGTAAAAACCAATAATTTCAATATTTGAGCCTGGAGCTGAATTGACTTCTTTCGCAAATTCCAATCCTCCAGCATCCATGCCTATAATGACAGCGCGAACTTTTTTTGAGCTATCAAAGGCTTTAGGATTGAAGTAAATAAAGGTGTGCCAAAGGAAAATAAAGGCTGGAGTGGTGATAAACCAGGAGATGATAACGACACGAGAATACTCATCGGAGGCTTTGGCTGCAAAGGCGATAAGCATCAAGGTGATGACCACATAAGACCAAATTCCTGATAATCGCACCAATTCCCTGCCTAAGACAATATTCCTCCAGTTGCTAAAGGTGCCTGCAGTGAAGCCAAAAAAGTAATATAGTCCGCAGCCTAAAAGGCCTACAGGCCAATAGCGAGTGCTCCAATACTGATCCCAAGCAGAGATGGCATAAAGGCAGAAAAGAATAATAATCCCATCCACCAGCAAACATATGATGGGCATGGGTTTATGATAATCGCCCAGAGAGACGTTATTTTTGATGTCTTGGGCGAACATATAAAAAAATAGGATTCTTCTTACTCAATATCTATAGAGTAATGGTCATTCCCATAGTGGAAGTCTGACTATTTAGAAAATTTATTGCTGGTAGATGACTTGGACTTTATCGCTATCAGCATCCTGGTAAACGATATCTAATTTGCCATCTTTATCCACATCCATAAGGCGGAGGTTTTCTGGATTGATACCACTCGCTACAGTTACTGGCCCCTCGAATAGGTCGCTATGCAGTTCCTCTTTAGCTTCGTAGGTGATGGTGAAAGGGATGCTTTCAGTGTATAGGTTTCCGGCATTATCGTAAACACTCACTCCAAACTCGTGCTCTCCCTCGCTGACCTGAGTTAGTGCAAAGGCAAAACCTTCTAAGCCTAGGTCGGCATTAATTAAAGTGCCATCCAAGCTGACAGATGAGCTGTTTGGGGCGATGCCGCTTTGAGCATCTGACCAGATGCCGATAAATGGAATCTGGCTTGTAGGGCTGGAAACTGAAGGGAAACTACTTGTTAAAGTGAATTCAGGTGGGCTATTATCAATAGAAAAATTGACGCTATAAGAAGCCATATTGCCAAGTTGGTCTGAAACTTCTACTGTAAATTCATGGCTGCCAGAGCTCAAAGTTTCGTTTGGCGAGTAGTTCACGAGAGCTGATTGGGCTTCTAAATCTACAAGGGCTCCATCAAGTTTGAAGACAAATGAGCTCAGATTGAGGCCACTGGCGTCGTCACTTAAGGATAAAGTAAGTGGGAATTTAACCCATGTGCTGCCGCTGCTAAAGAAATGACTGATTGTAGGTGGATTTTGATCAATCGTATGAGTATACCCGTTTAGGCGTTGAGCAGTGCCAGATGCATTCGTAATTGAAACATCAACACTTGTCTTCTCAAAAACTGTATCGGGAGCTAAAGCAGGGAGGGTTAGTTTTACCCTTCGAGAATTAATAAGTTTGTATTCAGTAATGGAAGTCTTGCCAAATATAATACGCATGCCTTTAGTGAAATTCTTCCCAGTAATGAAAACCTCCGAGTCTTGCAAGGCGACGCCATGGTCTGGGCTAATATTGGAAATCATCGGAGCATCGATGAGGTAGGTAAAAGCCTTTGGGGTCACTTCTTTGCCTAAATCATTTTCAATGCAGACGTCTTGAAAGCCTATTTCGCCTTCAGGGATGATAAATTGGGCTTTAGTGGCGGAATAAAATTTGTGAAGTGTCGCTTTTTGGTTGCCTATTAATAAAGACATGTCTTCGGAAAAATTGCTTCCTTTTAGTATGACTTTTTTGCCTCCAGTGATAAAATCTGAGGATGGGCGGATAAATCTTAATGAGGGGGCATCAGTTTCTTCAGAATCGTTTTTGAAGAAAAAGCCATTGGCTTTCTCTAAAGTGACATCGCCACATACGATTTTGATGTGCACTGGACCCTCTTCTTCGACGAGTTTTGTTTTGATGCGAATATAGTGACTTTTCTGGTTAATAATCTCTTGTTCAATATCGTTAAAAAGGACTTGGCATCCCTCTGGAAAATTCCGTCCGAAGATATTCACCTTGTTTTCTTTGTTGGTGGCGCCGCTCAGAGGAGCGATGAGTCTGAGCTCTGCTGTGTCGGTATAATTAAAAACTTGGACGTAATTAGCAGTGCCATATTCAGTAACGATAGAGAGAGGCACGGGCCCTGCTTCGCTGCCAGCTGGAACTTTAACCCTGACTCTTCCGGAGTGAATAAAGCGGGAAATCTCAACACTTTGCTCACCAAATTTCACTAAGCTTCCTTTGCTGAAGTTTTTTCCGATCAGCGTAATCATTTTGCCACCTTTAAGCGCTGCGCTTCTGGGCGAAACGCTTGATAGAATGGGCGCTGGATTGGAGTAGAGAAAGCTATTGGCTTTGGTGACTTCGCCGGTAACAGAATTAACTGTGACGTCAACTGCGCCAGTAGAATCAGCTGTGGGCAGTATTAGCACGACTCGCCATGGCCTTTTATTTGCTGTAGGGTGAAAAACGGCTTTTTTGCCGCCAATGGTCCATGTATCAGAGTCTTTGAAATGTTTGCCTCTAATAATAACTTTGCTTCCTCCTTCGACAAGACCGCTTTGAGGGCTTATGGAAGTGATGACTGGGGAGTATAGCTTGTATTCGAAAGCATTTTCTAATAAGCTTTCTCCGCTCGTGTTTTTGGCTAATACTGAAACTATTTCAGCTGAGTGAGCTGGGAGCGTGACGGTGACTTTTCTGCTATTGTAGAACTTTTTAATGGCAGCTAAGGAGCTGGAGAAGTAAAATTCTGTTTCTGGCGTGAATTTTTGTCCAAAGAGGGCGATGGTGGTGCCTCCTTCTACGGGTCCTTCCTTTTTATTGATTCTTTTAAGGGAGGGAGCGTCGGCGAAAATTGAGCTACTCAATATAAGAAATACGCTTATATAGAGCGCTACAAAGCTAGCTGTGCTTTTCTGTATCAAAACTAAAATACCTACATATTTAGAGAAGTTCATTTTAGTGAAATTTATGATGTTCCAAGGAATAATCATTAGAATGAGACTATTGAGGGGGGTGAAATATATTACAGGCACTTCTGCTTTCTAATTATTGGTTTCAACATCCACTTTACCTTTATACTCTCTAAATCGTATTAAGTCAAGGGAATCAGTATTAGCTTTTACGCATGACATATCTGGAATTTTATAGCTTAACGTCTAAGCCTTTTGTAAATGCTTGTAATCCAGACTTTTACTACGAAGGCTATGACCATATCGAAGCCTTGAATCGTTTGATTTTCCTTATAGAAGAGGGAGATATGAACTTCGGCATGCTTACGGGAGAAATCGGCTGTGGCAAAACCATGACGCGGCAAATGCTCAAGCGGCGCTTAGATCAAGATTTATTTGAAGTGATCGATATGGATAATAGCAATCTTGATTTCAATTATTTATTGCTGGAAATGATTCACAAGCTTTCCCCTGATGATGTGGGTGAAAATCTTCCTGAGGATAATATTTATCATTTACTTCAAGAGTTTCAGTATCTTTTGGACTCCAAGATTCGCTGTGAAAATAGATCCTTGGTTGTGATTTTAGACGAGGCTCAGCAGCTTTCGGCAGAAGCCCTGATAGAGCTTAAAAATTTAACGAATATCGATAGTGATTGTGAAGGGTCTATTACCATTATTTTGGTGGGACAACCTGAATTAAGGTCTTTGGTGAAATCTTTACCTCAAATAGATCAACGGGTTAGCCTGCGTTTTCACCTTAATCCCCTTTCGGTGGTGGATGTGCGTGGTTATGTGGCTACTCGCCTGCGCAAAGCTGGGCATGAAACTGGTGAACTTTTTACTCAAGATGCCATTATGTATGTTGCGGCAGAAACACATGGGATACCAAGGGAAATTAACCGTGTTTGTCAATTATCTTTAAATTTCGCCTTTTCGCAACAATTAGAAATTATCGACTTGGAGGCTGTTAAGGCTGTTATTGCCGATTTACACAGGCAACAAGGGCGTATCTAAATAGTGACGGAATTTCGCATATCAGATATGATGCCAGGGAAAGACCCTGATGATGGGTCCGAGGGCGAAAAAAGTTTACCTAAGCCTCGTTATACTCCTAGAAGAAAAGAGAGTACAGATCAGAAATCAAGTCCAAGGCGACCATCGTCTCCCCCTCCAAATCGACGTTCAACGGATCGCCGCCCGAAGGAAAATGCCCAGCCTATTCCTTCGAATCCCGCTAGTGTGCCAATGCCCCAGCCTCTCTTTGCTCTTAATGATGACACTGAGGAGATGACACTTAGGGATTATTGGGAAACGATTTTGCGTTACCGAATGACAGTCTTTATTGTGATCATAGCTTGTTTTGCTGCGACAACAGTTATAGGCTTTATGAGCCCTAAAAAATATAGCTCAAAAGTGGAGATGGTTAGTCGCGGTGGTGGTACAAGTCTAGGATTACTTTCTGCCTTAGAAAAAGATTCTGACGATTCTCTGAGTATTTACGCGATTATGAAGTTGGCTTTATCTTCAGAAGTGAGGCAGAAAGCATTAAATGTTATTAATGATCACTTTTCTATCTATTTAGATCCTGCTAGGGACACTCAGCCTAGTGATAAAGAAAAAGAACAAATTAAACTCATGATTAAAGATAGGGCGGCCGGTGAAAGTAAAATTGGAGGTGCCGTGTCTGTTCGTTTGGATGCTGAGTCAGAAGATATGATTCTTTTAACGGCTACAACTAAAGACTCACCCTTTATAAGCGCTGCTATTGCTAATGCTTATAGTGCGGCATTGATTGAAGAATTACGTGAGAGGAACCGTACGGTATCATATAGGCAGGTGCGTGCTTTAGAACAGATGATTATTGAAAATCAGAATGAAATAGAAGATATTGATGACCGCATTAAAGAATTGCATCAATCGAAAGATAGTAGTGGCTTTATTCTTTCGCGCAGAGATGAGCAAGTTTTGGCAGCCCTTGAGAATTCTAATGAAATGCTACAAGAAGCTTTGCTTCGTGTCAAAGAATTGAATCAAAAAGTGATTGCCGCCAAAGAACTCTTTGGCATTTCAGATAAAGATCTTTCAAAAGTCAAATTTGTGGATATATCATCAGGCCTTCAGCAAAAGCTTCAAGATTTGCGTTTTCAGCGTGAAGAATTACTAACACGTTATAAGCCTGAGAACCCTTCTATTAAGAAACTGGATAATCAAATTCGCTCCATGGAAGAAACATTA
>JADGBV010000084.1 GCA_015231345.1 Planctomycetota bacterium | reverse complement strand
TGGGAGAATTTAAATCGTAGATTTCCGACTGATGACATCAAGCCGCGCTATGCTCTTCATTTACTCTACACCCAAAGAAGATCCTTAGCTGAGAATATATATATTAACTTAGAGCCCTCAGAATTACCTAGCTATGTAGCTTTAAAAAAGGTCTTTGTACCTAAAGAGTATCAGGGAGAATTATCTTCCAGCGAAAAAATAGCACTGTCTGACTTTTTTGAAAGGCAAGTCAAATGGCATGAAGCTTTACATTGGTTACCTTGATGTTTTCATGCTTGCATTAAAAAGGCACAGATCTCTAATATTATACTGTTCTTTTAACTTTTTTAATCATGCAAAACCTCTGGAGCGAACAACAAGCATCTCAATTTGAGGATGATTTAGACCTTAGAGTTTATACATCTCGATTATTAGGGAAAGAAGAGAATCTCGTTATGCATGGCGGAGGAAACACCTCTGTAAAAATATCACAGAATAATTTTTTTGGTGAGAAAGAAGAACTTCTTTATGTCAAAGGCAGTGGTTGGGACCTCATCAGTATTGAAAAACCAGGCTTTGCCCCAGTTAAAATGGATGCTCTATTAAAAATGTCAAATTTGGAACAATTATCAGATCTGGATATGGTCGAACAGCAAAGAGCAGCTATGACCAACCCAAGTGCTCCTACACCTTCTGTTGAAGCCATATTGCATGCTATTATTCCTTTTAAATTCGTTGATCACACCCATGCGGATGCCGTCGTTGCCATATCTAATACTAAAAATGGCAATGAAGAAATAAAAAAAGTCTATGGTGATCGCTTAATCATCATTCCTTATGTTATGCCTGGGTTTATTCTTGCTAAATGTATCAAAGACCTAACAAAAGACATTAATTGGCATGATTATGAAGGTATGATTCTTATGAATCATGGCATTTTCACATTTTCCGATTCAGCCAAAGAAAGCTATGAGTTGATGATCAAACTAGTGAGTGAGGCTGAAACCCATATAGAAAAGGCTCGTGCATATGACACCCTAAGTTCTAAGGAAGAAGAGCCTGATCTATTACAACTAATTCAAATTCGTAAAGAGGTGTCAATACTACGAGGCCGCCCTAGCCTAGCTTCACTGGATCAATCTCAAAAGGCATGTGGATATTCGAGTATCGATAATGTTTCCGCTCATTCCAAAAGAGGCACATTAACTCCAGATCATGTCATACGCATTAAACCTTTTCCTCTTATTATTGATGGAGACCCTAAGAAGAATCTGCACGAATATAAAAATCAATATATGGAATATTTCAATAAGAATTCTGATGGCAGCCAAAAGGCACTAGACTGTGCTCCAAGATGGGGAGTTTGGCCAGGAAAAGGCTTAATTTCTTTTGGTCAAACAAAGAAGGAATGCTCTATTATTTCCGACATCATCAAGCACAATACTCAAGCAATGCAAATTTCAGATCAGTTGTCTGGATGGCAAACTATTTCACAAAACGAGTTATTTGAAGTCGAGTACTGGAGCCTGGAGCAAGCCAAATTAGGCAAGTCATCATCTCAGCCTGAACTGCAAGGTAAAGTGGCTGTGATTCTGGGTAATCAAATAGAGCTTGTATCTGCTATAGCCCATTCTTTATCGAATAAAGGTGCAGCCGTGGCTGTCGTATCTAGTTCGCAAGATCTTGTAAGCGCTATTATCGAGTCTGGCTTTTTAGCTTTTGAATGCGATATACAAAACGGACAAGAAGTCAAACAAAGCATTGAAAAAATGCTCATTCAATTTGGCGGCCTAGATATAGTCGTTAATCTCAACAAGCTATTAGCCGAGAGTCAGATAGACTCTCTTTTGCCCTATATTCAAGAAGGTATTAACCCTTGTTTGATTGATATTAAGAGCAATTCTACGCATGAAGGCATAAGCTTTAGTGAAAACTCAGCACCTTCAAACAAAATATCTTACGCTGGTATCCGCCATTCTCTTCTAAGTTATTCTGAGAATAATCTAAAAGAAAAAACAGAACAATTAGGGAGTCTAGTTGCTTATATTGCTATACAGCCTGAAGTTGATGATGCACAAGTCATCACGCAATTGAAGACGTCTAACGACTAAAAATATAATTCTAAGCCTTCATAAGCGATGTGGCATTTTGTTTTTGACTTCAACTTGGCTAATTCACTTTGAGCAACCTCAAGTTTCTGCTGTATCTTTTCATCATTATGATCAGGGTCATGATGAAATAAGTAATAATTTTTCACTTCCGCTTCATGAGCCAGTAAGCAAACTTGACTTATACATGAATGCCCCCAGTGAGTTTTCTTTTCA
This sequence comes from Planctomycetota bacterium, assembly GCA_015231345.1. Classification (GTDB taxonomy): domain Bacteria; phylum Planctomycetota; class JADGBV01; order JADGBV01; family JADGBV01; genus JADGBV01. Next base: position 9,375 of record JADGBV010000084.1, on the reverse strand, counting down.
TATTCCTCGTCAAAATATGTTGTATCATGAATAAAATAATCACAGCCTTTAGAAAACTCAACTAAATTACGGTAAAACAAATCATTATATGAATCATGATCAGGAAAATAAAGTTCATTATCAGTAATATAGCAAAATGAGATCCCATTATAAGTAACTTTATAACCTAAACAGTTTCCAGGGTGAGTAAGCATCATCGTTTCAACTTTGATTCCTTCAATTGTATGGACGCCTTCACCTAAGTCGTGATAATCAACATGAGCTCCAAACTCTTGCACTGTTACAGGAAAATAGACGCCATCCATTTGGTCTGACATAATACGGTACATGGATTTATCAAATTGTTTGGGCCCATAAACATCTATTGAATTACCTTGAATAAAAAGTGGGGTAAAGAAAGGAAAAGCATTTATGTGGTCCCAATGGGGGTGAGTGATAAAAATGTGTGAATTAAATTTTTTGCCAGCGGATTTTTTCATCACATAATCCGAGAAAGGTTTTATTCCGCTCCCTGCATCAAATATAAAATTTCTATCTTTAGAAAACTCAACGGAAATACAGGAGGTGTTCCCTCCGTATTTTGTTGTTTGGGGCCCAGGAACAGGAAGAGTTCCATGAATACCCCAAAAAGTAATTTTGCTTCTTAATGACTTAAGAGTCATATTGAGCTTCTCTTCGGTAAAAGGCTTTGTTATATAGGCATCGGCCCCAGCTAAATAAGCCTGTTTTTTATCGTATTCATAAGCTTTTGAGGAGACCATGACAAAAGAAATGTCTTTAAGTTCTTCGTGACTTTTTATTTGACGACAAACCTCCAGACCATCTATATTAGGCATCATCATATCACAAAAAACATAATGTGGTTTGCAGATTAAAGCTTTATCTAAGGCTTGTGATGAGTCAAGGCACTCCTCTACCTCAAAGTGCGCTCTCGACAAGAGTTTTGCTTGAATTTCAACTGTAGATGGATCATCATCGATCACCAGAACTTTCTGTGATTTTGAAGTCATGATATTTCGCTGTTAGAAATTTATATGCTATTAGTATATAATTAAAATAAGAAATAATATTAAATTTCTAGAGCGGGCCCTAAAATAAAGCAAAACAACTTAGTCTTTATCAACTGTTAAATCATTTGGAACCATCACTTTATATCGAAATATCTGTAGTCATAATAGGCGCAAGTATTTTATCATACCTTTCCATAATAGGGCGTTTGCCCGTTGTTTTAGCTTATTTGCTGTGCGGGGTCATCGCTGGGCCATGGGGGCTAAAATGGGTTCATGCTGTAGACTCCCTCACTGAAGTATCCGAGCTCGGTATCACACTTTTACTCTTTTTAGCAGGAGTTGAGCTCCACCCACGTAGATTAAAAGAACTTTTTACCAAAACAGCTTTCGCCACAGTCTTTAGCTGCTGTCTATCAGGTGTTGGAGTTTACGCCATTATGCAGGGGTTGGGCTATTCTTTTAAAGCCAGTGTCCTGATTGCCATGTCTATGATTTTCTCAAGTACCATTTTAGCCATCAAATTACTTCCCACAACCACCCTACACCACCAGTTCATGGGAGCTTATTGCATTGCTATATTAATTTTCCAAGATATTATTGCCATCGTTTGCATTATGGCTTTGAGTGGTTCGGGGCAAAGCTATTGGCAAGTAGGCTTACTTCTCCCGCTAAAAGGAATATTTCTATTGTCTTTTTCCTTCTTGGTGGAACAGTACGCATTAAGACCCATTATGCGTAGATGTGAAAGTATTGACGAAACTCTTTATCTTTTTCCTCTTGCTTGGTGCCTAAGCATTTCTCTTCTTTCAGGATTTTTAGGTTTTTCACATGAAATTGGTGCTTTTATTGCAGGGTTTGCATTAACCAGAAGTCCTATCTCTCAATTTCTAATGGAGAAATTGAAATTATTACGAGACTTCTTCTTATTATTTTTCTTCTTTACTTTAGGAGCCAGTTTAGATTTAATACAACTGCCTTCTATTCTAATTCCTTCTTTGATATTAGCTCTTGCAGTTATGCTTTTCAAAGTTATTTCGTATTATTCAAGCATTCGAATTGCGGGTGAAAATCATAAATTTTCAGTTCAAGCTGGGGTGCGCCTAGCACAAGCCAGTGAATTTTCCATTATTATTTCTTTAATTGCTTACAAGCATGACATGTTAAGCAGTAGCGAAATTCAATTAATACAGTTTACGACGATCTTAACTTTTCTCTTTTCTTCTTATCTTGTGTGTAATCTGTACCGCACACCATGGACTGCTGCTAGGGCATAAAGGAAAGCTCATTCGCATACAGTGAAAGGGCAGCGAAAATGTACAAAAAGTATCTAGATTAGCGAAAACTCAGCAGACTTAATCAATCTCTGCGTTTTTTTACTTCAATAATTTTTTCTTTAATATGAAGAATATTCTTTCCCGATGGAATGCTTTTCATTTCTTCTTTTCTTTCTCTTCTAGATCGTTCTTCTTCTGAGCCCAATGGAACGACACCTTCAATGTAACTTTTAAGAGGATCGACAACGTCCTTAGGCTTAACTTCTTTTACGGTTGGGGGGACTTCTGCAGTTTGCTCTACGCTCTTTGCGGGAATGACCTTCTTGTCATCAGAAGTCGCACTAAGAGCTTTTTTCAGCTCTCCCTCATTAAATAGAGGTGCTTTAACCAACATATGCTCTAAATCTTCGTCATTAACTTCCCATTCAGGTTGATCCTCACTTGTTTTTATAATAAAAAGAGGTGACGGAAGTTCCTGTCTGCGTGGCGAGATGCTGTGCTCCCCTTTCTCTACTGAGGATAGCGCCTTTATACGATTATTCAGATTAACCGTGGGGGTTTTAGAATACACAATTTCTTCAGAATCATCCTTGAGTTTTAGATGCACTATTGGATTGCTTGAAAGTGTATTATCTTCTTTTGATGTTTCTTCTAGATGGAAAGTGCGGTGAAGCCAAGTCTTAAAAGCCTCTTTAGTCGTAATGTATTCTTCAATGATGTGAGAATCATCTGATTTGAAAACTTGAGGTTCAGCAGTTCTTCTTTTACTATCACTAGACTTTTTTTGAATTTTGGAAGGCTTATTTAGCAATGCCAAAGAATCATTGATAATCCCCTCTGTTTTTTTGTTATCTGTGCGCCTTTTAGGCTTCTTGTCTGAGACCTCAGAACTTTTTTCTGTTTCGTGAAAATAAAGAATTTTTTCTTTACGATCTTTATGACTTTGAGGAATATCCTCTGTTTTCTCCTTATTTTCATAAACATTCCACCAGTGGTGAAGGTTCGATTCCTGCCACCATGGTTCAGCATATGCATCATAAACCCTTTCCCCGCACAAGAGAGGCAAGAGCATAAATCCATACTTTGCTTTAAACATAAAGGATATCTTAGATAAAATTTTATCTTTCAATCCATATTTTTAATAAATTAATACTCTTTAAGCAATATTTTTATTGTATTTTTCAGAGACTAGCTTTAATAATCTCATATCTTTCATAAATCCAAAGAATATGAAAAGACAAAATAGAAACATCAATATATTTGTTCCTTGGCTTGTAATCGCATTCCTTACCAGTTTTCCACCTGGTACAATCCAGTCTGATGATAACGATTTCTTTGCTTTACCCAGCCCCAATGAGATCCTCATCGACTCAGAAAGTAACGGTTTAGTTGTTGAAATAACGAAGGAAAACAGTGCTGTTCTTAGGACAAATCTCAAAACCCTTGCTCAAAAGAATAAAATTGAAGCTTCATTTGCTATGGGTCGCATTTTTTCCATTGCGGGTTTTAGTTTCAAAAAGCTAAACAATAAGGTCATCTTAAGTTTAGCAGCGAAAATTTACAAAGGCATGTCTGCCATGGAGCTTCCAGAAAAGATTCACGTGCAAATTATGGGTTATTATCAAAAAATGATCATGAATCCAAAATGGAACCGCTCTGAATTACTTTTATCCTTCACTTCAGCAAGGTCAAGTTTACTATACCTCTTAAAAGACCCCTTAAAAGTAAGCCCTGAGGAAAGACCAGTTGTTCAAAGTTATTCCTGCGCTTTAGAGTTAGGTTTATGGTTTCAAAGTATGTATTTAGCTCTTGATAATCTCAATGAGAATCAAGTTGAAGCGTTCACGTCAATATATATCGATGAAGATGTCTTTATTTATTTCAAAAAATGTATAGGCAAATCTCTAGAGCATGAAAAGCATCCCATTTTTGTAGAGTTTAATTCAATCATCTCTCAATGCGAAAAACACATGGAGGCTGATTCATTATCTTATAAACAATGCATGGAATTGAAAAAGAGTCTTGCGGAGGTGATAAAATGAACACCTCCAATAAAAAGAATAATTACTTCATTCTATTTGCTCTGTTATTTGCCGGGCTAGGAATTCTCATCGCTTCTGAAGAAGAAGCAACAGAAAGCGTCATGGCCAAACTCATGGAGTTTAAAGAACAGGGTTTTGTGAACGTCCGTGGTGAAAGAAGAGGCTTTCTTGAGAAACAGGGTACTCTAAAACAACGAATCAAACTTTACAAAGGCCAAGAATACTTAGCCATTGTTTCTGGAGATAGTGATGTCGAAAAAGTTCAAGTCATCATTCTTAATAAAAAAGGGAAAGAAGTAGCTCGTAGTGATGGCGGTACAAAGACAGCATCAATAACCTATATTCCGGAGAAAAAGGATAAATACTCATTTATTATTGAAGCACCCGGAAAAGGTGGTTATTATCAATTCTCTCTAGTTACAAAATAAGTCATTCATGCAAGTCATTGACTTCAAGGAAATTATCAAACAAGTTCAAGAACTTGCATGGTTGAGTGATAATCTTGCTGAAGAGCTAATAGGAATTTCTGATTTAGAATTATACGAGTCTCGCGAAATCATTTTCCAGGGCGACAAAGACTGCCCTAAAATGTATATCGTCATTTCAGGCTCACTACAAGTTTTAAAGAAGGAAACAAAAGGTGAAAGTCTACAGCGAGTGTTATACGAGAAAAACCTCTTTGGTTTAAGTTTTTTATTGAACCAGAGTATGAATTACGAGTCTATTTTTGTTGCAACAAGTCAATCTCTACTTTTAGCAATTCCCATTAAAGAAAGCAGGGAGATCATATCCAAATCAACAACTATATCCGCAACTTTTAATGCTCTTGAAAATTATTATCCGGCTTATTCATTCATCAAAAACTCAACAACATTAGGGGATCACTTAAACCCTAACTTTCTCATCGAATTTGTTAGCTCCTTTGAATTGCTCAATTATAAAGCTGATGATTTTGTTTTTAAACAGGGTGATACTCCAGATGGTTATTATATATGCCTCAAAGGCCACCTGGAAGTTATTGTGACTGTTAATGATAAAGTCGTGTTCAATGATAGAATTCGCGAAGGGGATTACTTTGGTGAGTTAGCGCTAATTACGGACTCCGTACGGAGTGGCTCAATTAAAGCTGTCACAGACGCCTCCTGTTACTATCTATCTAAAGAAATTTTTGATGAGTTAGTTCTTAAAGAGCCAGCCTTACTTAAAGGATTTCAATTACTTGCACAATTAGCCTATGAATAGGTTTTAGAATGCATCAAAAATCAATAGAAGTTATTTTCACCCTTCCTCTACTGCAGAATTACGAGCTTAAAGAAGAGGACATTAGCTTTATCAATGAATTCCTTAGCACCTTCAGCGAAGAGGATGTTGATTCTAGTGAAAACAAAGAGCTGATACAAATTTTACAATCTCAACAACCTTTTCCTGTCGATTCTGCTGTTTTAAAAGTTCAACGCATTATTGATTATATGGATCATAGCGATCTACTGATTGTCTATCATTTCATTGAAGCTTTTTTATCTCAACATTCACTTTATTCCTACCATGCAACACAGTTCATTAAGTATTGCGGTGAGTTATTACAACAAAGCTCAGGTGTTCATATTAACCAGAATAATTTTCCTAAGTTATTTGTTTTACTAGAAAACTTAAGCAACTATGCAGTCTCACTTCATCGCCTTGATGTAACCAGATCCCAAATCGCAGCTATGCGCCGAGGAGCTAAAGGCAGTGGCCCCCTACCCCTTGGGGAGATCATCATTCAACTTGCCATGCTATATTCATGTTTGAAGCATACAGATGATGAAGACTACGCCATATCGAATATGATCATACGCTTTGCTCGACTTAAATTTACGGGCTTATCGTTTCAGCAAATCATGAGAGTTTGCAAAAGCGTCAATGAAATCATTAGCAATGATATTATTAGCCATTTATTTTTCTGTGAGCAAATAGCGGAAGAGCTTAACTACGACACAAAAGAAGAGCTCATCGTAAAGTGTATTCAGATTCGAAATCGACTTCAGACATCCAACGTCAATATCATCCATCTTATCGATTCTGTTATTCAAGCCTCAAGGTTGAGTGAAGATGAAATGGGCAAAATACTATTTTTATATACAAACAATCATGATGATCTACCTGGCTATTTTGACATCTGGGATTATTCTGGCGATCAGAATGCAAGATTCTCATTGCCTACCATGGATCAAAGTACGGCAGTTAAAGATGCTAACCCCAAAAGTGAGGACGGAATTTTAATTCTTGAAACTGATAAGAAGAATCATTCAGTTAAAGCAAAAATTCAGTGTTCAGGTCAATCCAAAGAATATGAGTTTAAAGACGGCGAAGCTCACTACATAGATAATTATTGTTTAATATTCAAGCCTAGTGCTCAACAAATGTGTTGTTACCGAAAAACTGACTCCAGCCTTTTTGTCAGTCACATAGATCTCGAGTACCGTGGAAACCGCATTTTAAATGATATCTCCATGGTGGCTCATAGTGGCGAAATGATAGCCCTAGTAGGTCCTTCTGGTTGCGGCAAGTCAACAATGCTCACCATGCTGTCTGGAATACTAAATTACACTCGCGGAGATATTTTCTTCGATGGAAGACGTATCTCAAGCATGGAGGATTTCGCTGAAATCAGCACCTATATTCCTCAAGATGATATTCTTTTTAGGGAACTTACCGTCCATGAATCTATTCGTAATTCGTTAAAGTTAAAAGTCAAATGCGAAAATGCTGAAGTTAATAATAGAATTTCAAACACCATTGATGTCTTAGATTTAAAAAGAACTGAATTTTTAAAAATAGGCAATGAGGGAGAAAAAGGAATCAGTGGAGGACAAAGAAAAAGGGTCAATATTGGCACCACTATTGTCGCAGAAATGAAACCTATTTTACTCTTCGACGAACCAACTTCTGGTCTAGATCCAGCAACAGATATAGAGATTATGCAGCTTCTCAGGCAATTATCCCGTAGTGGACATATTGTCCTCTGCGTTACACACAACTTAAGCCCCGAGTCAATTTCGTATTTCGATAAATTAATGGTCCTTGGCAAATCTGGGCAAATGCAGTTTTTTGGAAAAATTCAAAGAGCACTTTACTTCTTCTCCATAAAAAGTACTCAAGTCTTATTTCAAAAAATGAAAGACTCACCTGATACCAATTTCAATGAGAAACTAAAAAAATCTCCGGAATACACAAGTCTTGAAAATGGAGTCGAACTAGAGACTCAGCTTATCGCGCAAAAAAGCAAATCCGGTAATGCTCGAAAGAAGGTAAGTTTAGCTACGCCATCAGCTCCTTCTAATTTTGTTAATTTCTTCAAAAGGGAATTGATACGAAAAAGCCGAGATAGTCAATTTTTACTCACATGCCTCATTCAGCCTCTTCTCATTGGTTTGTTTATTTCTTGGAATTTTATAGGCCCATTGCCAAATGCGTTATTCTCTTTAATAACAGCTAGTCTATGGATCGGTGCCATTTCCGGAGTCAGAGAAATCAACAGTGAAATCCCTCATCTAAAGAGAGATTATATGTATGGGACAAGTTTGGTGGGATACTTTATATCGAAAATTCTCAGTTGCCTGTGCTTTTCAGCAACTCAAGTCATTTTACTCGGCTCTTTAGTCATGATTAACGGATCATACCTTACAGAGCCCTTTAATTTCTCTTACTCTAGCCTTTGCTTTCACCTTCTATTGCTAAATCTATTTGGAATCTGCTTGGGCTTATTTTTATCCACAGCCATCCGCTCCACCCTAGCAGCCGTTGGCATCTTACCGGTTATTCTTATTCCTCTTATTATTATGGGTGGAGCTTTAATTAAGCACAACCAAACATCAGGCCTTCAATGGGCCGCCATTAAATATAACCCATTAAGAACAGCTTTCGAAGCATCTATGTATAGTGCTCAGAATATATTACGACCTCAGTTTAATAAATTAGAAAAACGAGATGCAAAAGATGGTGAAGAACAAAAGAATAGTTGGCAAGATTATCAAAAGAAAATCGCCCTTTTCCATGAAGATATTGCTAGTTATAAAGAAAAATACACAGAACAAGATGTTAATGATCTCTTTTCTGATATGTTAGAAGATGACGATGCTGAAGAAGAAGAAACACCAGAGCCACAAAAACCCATTAATGTAGTTGAGCCTGAGCTTCTCTTAGAACATCCAAATATGTGGCTTTTGGGCTATGCTATTTTACCTGTAGATCACGCCCCAAAAGGCCATAGCTTAGGAGCAAACTACCCAGTTTTAGCCCCAAAAGCCTTCTCTGAGAAACTAAGTGCCCAAGGAGCTTCTGGGATGTACCAGGATGTTTCAGGGCAAAGCGTGAGCACTTACAGTGCCTTTGAGTACATATTTATTCCCTTTTTTGAAATATTTCTTTTAATTATAGCCATGTATTTCTTTCTAAGACACAAACTTTCCAGTAAATTTTAATTGATATTACAGAGGAGCATATTTAATGAATTCTTCACATAAGAGTCTTGTAAACAATATGAAAAAGTCATTTGCATTATTGATACTTATCGCTTTGAGCACTTGTCTATATGCTAAAGCTCCTTTTGCTAGCAAATTTGCTGAAGCAGTGAGCCGCTCAGAACAAATCAGACCAACAGTCAAATTAGCTCGATTGCGCAATGATATCCCTGCAAAATATGACCGAAAACTGGCCTTAAAAGAAAGTAGATCTTTGCCAGAATGCCAAAAAGACTTAGAACTTCCGACTGAGACAGCTGAAAGCAAGACTTGCTCTAAACGCAAAGCCTGCCCTATTCCCTTTTTCTCAACTAAGAAAATAAGTAATTTCTTTAAATCAAAAAACTCTTCTTGTAAGAAAGATAAATCTTGCAGCTCCGCAAAGCAAGCTTCTACTCAGAATCAGACAAAATGCGAGGTAAAGGGAACATGCGCAAAAGTAAAATGCCCAAAAGCTGATTCATGTAAAAAAATACAATGCCCAAAATCACTTGGAGGCTTTGCCCCCGCATCCCCATTGGGGGAGAAAATCTTACCCAAACCCCCA
>JADGBV010000083.1 GCA_015231345.1 Planctomycetota bacterium | reverse complement strand
GTGCTGGGCTTTCGCTAGAAAATTGGACATCGGGGTAATCAACGTGTTCTCCAATAAGGTTGACGCGGCCGCCAGCTTTGGCGCACCAGCTGGGTTTTTCTGAAAAACTGTTTTCAAAGTGTTTGGTGAGGATATTTACTCGTTCACTTTCGTTTGATGTGCTTTCCAGAGTGCTGATTTCATGATCTGGGAGTTTATAAGGTTCACATGTGATGTTCATGGCAGTGTGGTGATGAATTGATATAGGTTCGAAAAAAGAAGGTTTAATAGAAAAAACCCTTGGGTGAAGACACCCAAGGGTAATTTAGTTGCGGTAATTAAAAGGAAAGCTTACCAGAAAACAATGTAAAGAGCTACAGTTAAAATGCAGACTACAATACCCCAATTCCTTGCAGCAATTGAAGTGGTCATATCCATTGTGGTGACAGATTCGAATTCAACTGCTTGATCAGCTTTATCGATAATGCCATAAACAATAAGAATGGCCAATACGGCAAGAAAACAATATGACATGCCATAAAGAAAGTGTATGTCTGGGAAGAATAAAGCGAGGCCGCCATAAATGATTGCATTAGCAACTATTCCAATAACCCCACCCCATTGACCAGAACTTCTGTTGATAAGTCCATAAACAAATACAGCAAGTATCCCTGTGGACACGAAGCCTTGTAGCCACTGAATATATCCAAAAATACTCGGGGATTGAATCATAGGTGCAGCTATGCAGCCAATCAAAACAAATACACCAATGCAGATACGCCCAACAGTAACAAATTCTTTTTGTTTTGCTTTAGGGCGCATGTATCTTTGGTAAACGTCCATAGTAAATAATGTTGATGCTGCATTTAAGACAGCAGCAAGTGAAGAAACGATGGCGCCAAGCAAGGCAGCAATAACAAAGCCTAAAAGCCCAACTTCTTTAGGTATGAGTTTGGTAATAAGCAGTCCCATCGCTGAATCGTATTTGTATGGTTTGATCATTTCTGATTCAGGAAGCTCGCCTTCTATTCTGGTTTTGACGATACTATTGTGTTTTTCGATTTCTGCAGCCTTTTCAGGATTGGCCTTGGCATATTTTGGATCTAACTCAAATAGCACATTACTCTGTGGATTTGCAACTTCACGCTCGAAAGCAAAGAAAACGTTCTTGCCTTCTGCGGCCTCATTTGCTCTTTCTTCCATGTCACCTGAAAAGAGATTGAAAGCAATGATCCCTGGGATAACAATGATAAAAGGAATAATGAGTTTGAGTGCACCTGCAAGAACCAGCCCTTTTTGCCCATCTGCAAGTGAAGCGGAACCTAAAATACGTTGAGTAATATATTGGTTTAGCCCCCAGTAGTAGAAATTTGGAATCCAGATGCCAAGAAGAAGTACTGGCCATGGCATGGCTGGTGAGTCCATTTTCATGGCTGAATCATTCAATGCAGAAAATTTTTCTAAAGCGCCAGCGCCTTGATCCATATCTGCTGATGCTCCTGTAGAGCCAATAAGTGTCGATACATCGGCATTTCCTAAGCTTTCAAAAGCAAAATATGTGATTAGACCACCACCAACGATAAGAGCAGAGCCTTGAATTAAGTCAGCCCATGCACAAGCTTTTAGCCCACCAACAGCCACATAAATCGCAGCCATAGAACCTAAGGCCCAGCAGCAGCCAACCATTGAAAGTTCAGTGCCCATATCACGCATTAACTCAGTCATGGTTAAAGCGCCAGCATAAATGACGCCAACAAGACTAGCTGCAATTAAAATTGCTGTCATAGATAAAGTCATCACCAAACGTGCCCAGTGATTATAGCGAACTTCCAAGAATTCTGGAATAGTCGTGATGCCGGTTTTTAGAAAATAAGGTAGCAGAACAAATGCTACAACAACTAGAGTGATTGCTGCGATCCATTCCCAGCTAGAAACAGACAGGCCTTCGAGGCCAGCGCCTTGACCAGACATGCCAACAAATTGTTCGGCAGAAATATTAGCGGCAATAAGTGAAAAACCAATAAGCCACCAGCTTAAGCCTCGACCGGCAAGAAAGTAATCAGTTGTACTTTCCTCTCCATCGGAGCTTTCTCCTCCACCCCCTTTACTTTTAATAAGGCCGACGCCGATGACGCAGACCACAAACAAAATCATAACAATAAAATCAATCGTGCCCATAAATTGACTCCTTAAAAAAATGAACGAAGCCGCATTAGATAGGAGAGGTCCCTCTGTCAACGGCCAAGAATAAGTAAAAATAATGCTTTTTGATATGTTTTTTATTGCAAAATGGCATTGAAATGCTGTCTTTTTGAAACATATTTGATGATGTGAATAATATTACAGAGATTTGTTAAGATATTAGATAAATAAGGCTTGCGTTATGGGGAGTTATCAAAAAATGCTTAAATGAATCAGAGTATAGATAAAGAAGCTATACGCAGTCGAATTCAGAAAGGCATTGATGAAATGCCCAGTATGTCGCCTGCTGTGGAGCATATTATCGAAATGGCAAACGATTTAACGTCTACGCCTAAGGATTTGTTGGATGTTATAAAAACCGATCCCGTTCTTACGACTAAGATCTTACGTTTGGTGAACTCAGCTTATTTTTCTCTTAATAGCAAAATAGCTAGTTTGAACCGTGCTTTGGTGCTTTTGGGTTTTAATACCATTAAAAATATCGCACTTTCGACAGAATTTGTAAAAGTGACCGAGGGGAGCCCCCATAATAAGTATTTCAGTTACAGAGATTTATGGGAGCATTTGCTTGCCGTAGGTGTGGTCAGCAAGATGGTTGCGAAAGAAGTGCAAAAAGAACAGAAAAGTTTAGAAGAGTTTTTTATTGCAGGTTTAGTTCATGATTTGGGTGAATTTCTTATTATGCGTCATGCCATGATTCCCGAGCTTAAATTAGAGACTCCTATGGACCTAGTCACTTTTGCTCGTCAATCTGAAAACTCATTATTCGTGGGTGGTCAATGCGGATGGCTAGACCAAATGCTTATCGTAAATTCAAAAGATGGCCAACTCACCAAGATTGATTATGCCGATAACGGCATTCAGCACTTTGAGTCTAAATTACCTGAAAGCTGGCAATTTGTTGCCATCAACACAAATGTCCCCCACGTTCTGGCTGAGTCAGATTATAACCACCGCGTTGAAGAGCTCACTCTTGCTCTCAACTTTCTTTCATCTCATTTCAACAAAGCTATTGGCAGCCCAACGCTTTGCCTTGATTGCATCAACACTCTCATTACCAAGTTAGATCCTACAGCCGAGAGTCTTGGTTTCCCTGAGAGTCTAAGTGATATGCAAGTATTCAAAGATGAAAAACATTGTGATATCAGCGATGAGGAAATCACGCAAATCTCGAATCAAGTGGAAGCTTACTATAACATTCCTGATTTACCCGAACATAAAGGAAAGAGCAATAAAGAAAGTTTCGCTATTCTTCTCAAACGAGTCAGGCACCAAAAAATGTCCTCTCTTATTGTCCCTATGGCCGGTGAAGCTGCTCTCAAAGGCGACGCTGACCTTTTCGGTTTACTTCTAGATTTAGAAGGTAGAAGCTTAAGAATGTCTGGTGATTTCCAAATCACTGGTGATAATGGAGCTCAAGATGCCTTACTGGACGAATGCTACAAAGCGGCCAAGGCCCTTGATATCAAAGTCCATGGCAGAATGCTTGGTGGTGGTGGAGGAGGCAATGTTCTTCTTTTCGCTAACAAAGAAAATAATGAACTCTACGAAGAATGGAAAAAATCTGCCATGGAAGGTTATAATAACTGGGCAGAGAAATCGTTCCCTGGCAAAGGTATTCGAGCTTCTGTTATAGAGCCCGTTATTAGCGCTGGAGCGGAACTACTCTAGAACATCTAGAATTCTCTCGCACTTTTATGATTGCTAGAGAATGAATATTTATAAGGTCATCAAGCATATGCTTGATGACCTTTTTTTATGGGTCGTGGGCTAGATCAATGTCTCACTTCATATCTGCTAAAACATTTTTTTTCTTGACTTTTTTCAAAACTTGGCTTAATCATTAACCCTCTAAGCCTCAGCCTTCATGTCACGCGAAGCAAATAGTGCAAAACATCATGTGCTCGTCATAGATGACGAGCAGATTAACCTAGAGATTCTCAATGAAATCCTCAAAGATCGTTATCAAACCACTCTCGTTCAGTCTAGTCATGAAGGAATCTTATTAGCTCAAGAAAGAAAGCCTGATCTTATCATATTAGATGTCATGATGCCTGAAATGGATGGCTATGAAACTTGCGAAAATATTCGTAAAGACCCGATCTTTAAAGACACACCGATTCTTTTTATCTCAGCTCTAGATGATACAGAAAGTAAGATTAAAGCCTTTAAAATTGGCGGGAATGATTACATCACCAAGCCTTTTCATCAAGAAGAAGTCTTGGCACGAGTCGAAGTCCACCTTAATCTATATCGCTCCTATAAAGAGCTCAAAGAACTTGAGTCCATGAGAGATCAACTGACACATATGCTAATTCATGATTTACGCGCCCCTCTCTCCGCAGCTGAAAGTTACCTAGGCCTTTACCTGGATACGCTCGACAATGCTCAAGCCGCGCCTAGGCACCTATTAGAAATGGCTCGTTATTCAACAACTTACCTAAACGACATGATCACTTCTGTCCTCGATGTAAATCGTTATGAAGCCAACAAGATGCCTGTCAATTTCACTCATTTCGATTTATGCCCCCTTATCTATGATATCTTAGCCATGAGTGAGAGCATATGTAAGCAAACGGAAGTCAGGCTTCATAATAACTTATGCACCTCTCCCATGATGATATGGGCTGACGCCAAACTCGTCAAACGCATTTTCATCAACCTTGTCACAAATGCCATTCGCTATAGCCCTCATCAAGGGAAAATCCACCTATACCAGGATTTTGCTAATGAACTTCTACGTTTTAATATCGTAGACTCTGGGCCTGGAGTACCACAGGAGAGCCAAGAGCAAATCTTTGAAAAGTACGGGCAAATTGGTTCAAAATCAACATACACCTCTGGCTTAGGCCTTACTTTTTGTAAATTAGCTGTTGAGTCCATGGGGGGAAGCATAGGGCTCAGTAGTGAGTCAGGCAAAGGATGTCATTTTTGGTTCACTTTGAAAGCGAAAGAGCAAACCAGCTAGCAGTCCTCACTTTAAAAACAGAAGAGGAAAGCTGCTAAAATACCTAATTTCTAAAACTAAGCAATCAAGCGAATGCTTGATTGCTTAGTTGCATTGAAACTCTAAATTTCTTTTAACACAAAAAGCAGATCGCCTTTATTGACAGCTTGTCCAGAACTAGGGATCACCTGAACAACTTCATATTGTTTTTCTGGATTATAGATAACTTGCTGTCCTTTATTAAAACTATCAAGCGAGATACTTGAGAATATTTTCATCGCTTCCAAAAGACAAAGAGTGTCTGTCGTCTGCATTTGCTTACCGATCTCAGCAAAAGCCGGCTCTGTCGGTGAAGGAGTGTCATAGAAGACACCTGTGGATGGACTCAGAACTTTAATCTCATCACTCCCTTCAATTTCTAAAGCAGAGCGGTCAAAACCCGCATCACTTGAGCCAGATTGCTCCGTCCCTTCAGCGATCAATTCATTCACATCAATTCGATCAAGTAGACCATTGAGGTACTGAGTGTTATAATCACCTTTGCGGAAGACTTCATCGCTTAAAATACGCTTGAGTAAAGGTATATTTGTATGAACCCCTTGGATTTGGGTTTCTTCCAACCAACGAATTAGCTTATCCGCCGCTGCATCGCGACTGTCAGCGTGAATGATAACTTGAGCGATTAAGGAATCGTAATAAGGCGTGATCGACTTATCCGTATCGACCATACGAATCACATCTACACCTTCTCCTTCTGGAAAGTTAAAAATAATAACATCACCAGGGTTAGGCACAAATTGAATCTCGCCATCGATCACTTCTGTCTTTTCAGCTGTTATACGTGCCTCGATAGCATAACCATTATTCTCGCTTTTGAGGGCTTCAATGGATTCACCGGATGCAATTTTAAACTGATTAGCGACAATATCAATACCCGTAACTTTTTCCGTAACGGGATGTTCAACTTGGAGACGAGTATTGGCTTCCATAAAGTAGACGGCATTATTATCTAAATCATAAATAAATTCGACTGTTCCTGCACCAACATAGTCAATCTCATTAACGATGGCTTCTGAAAACTTATAAACGTCCTTTTCTAGATTATCTGGCAACATGGTTGAGCCTGATTCTTCAATGATCTTTTGATTATTCCTTTGCACAGAGCAATCTCTAAGACCTAAGATCTTAGTATGACCCAATGTATCGCGCAAGATTTGAATCTCTACGTGACGTAAATTAGTTACAAATTTCTCTAAATAAATATCACCACTACCAAAAGCAGCTCTCGCCTCACTTGAAATAGTATAGTAGTATTCACGGAAATCTTCTGCTTTTTCAACAACTTGGATACCTTTTCCGCCACCACCATGAACAGCCTTCAGAAGTATGGGGTAACCAATTTTTTCAGCCACAAGTTGGCCTTCATTCACATCATTAATGATACCGTGAGAACCTGGAACGACAGGCACCCCAACGCGTGTAGCAGTCTTAATGGCATTGGATTTATTCCCCATCAACTCCATACTTGAAACCCATGGTCCAATAAAATTAAAACCACGATTACGGCACATATGAGCGAAGTCAGCATTTTCAGACAAGAAACCAATACCTGGATGAATCGCATCCACACCTTCTTGTTGAGCAACTCTCAGAACAGATTTAGCGTTCAAGTAGCTTTCGTCTGGAGTATTACCACCGATACAAACCAAGGTATCTTTATCGTTAAGTTGTTCAGCAACCAATGAATCCATATCAGCATCGGACTGTACAAGAACAACAGCAATATCCTCTCGCTGTGCAACTCGAATCAGTTTTGATGCCGTACAACCACGGGCATGAATCAGCACTTTTTTCACTGGTTTAATAAGAGAACGCTCAGTTACACCCAAGCCTTCTTCGACGAGATCTACATCCATATCAGTAATATACACGCCTTCAAAAACCCTATGACAAACATCTTCAACTGATTCTACGGGAACTGGTATGGAAGAATCGACTTCCCTTAATTGAGTGTCGATTTCTTCATTAAAAGGATGTTTAACTAAGCCCTGCATAGCGCCTGGCTTGACACTAAGGTAATTGGATAATGTCGAAGCTGAAGACAAGTAGGATGGCACAACAATTTGCCCTGCGAAAGGCATATTGGTTCCAGAGAAATAATAGGTTTGTACGAGAGGGTGAGTCACAAAACTTGCTTGAGCACCACCTGTACAATCACCAAAGCCAAAACAGACTATAGGTAGGTCATTATCGCGAACAAAACGTGTTATACGGTCGTTCACAATAGCCATAGAAAACAACGAGCCTGCCCCTTCTTTTGTTTGCATACCACCTGAGGATATAAAACAAACAACTGGAAGTTTTCGTTTAGCACACTGAACCAGTAAATTGACAAATTTTTGCGCACTGGCCATATCAAATGCACCAGCTTGAAAATCTAAGTTAGAAACAACAACACCTACTGTCGTCGCTTGATGATCTCCATTGGCATTTAATTTTGCTATACCCGAAATGACCCCACATGGTTTAACACCTTTATCCAAAGCTTGTTCAATGGAAATACGGAATCCTGGAAAATTCACAGGGTCAGTCGTCATAAGGTCGGCGTCCAACTCATGAAAGTCAGTGAAAAAACGACTTACTATAGCATTAAAACGAGTCCCACGTGAACGCTTATCCTGTAATAAAATATCTTGAATAAGAAGATCTTGGTAAGCTGTCGTCAGTCGGTTCCAGAAGTCTTTCATGCCTATATTGCGTAACTTCTTGATCTGACCATTATATTTCTGACCATCCAATTCAGAATCACAATACTCTTCTAAAATTTGCTCAAAGAAGTGCGTCACAACAGCAAATAGAGGTTCTGAAATACGCGGGTGCTGGATTTTCTTCCACTCCTGCACAGGTCTCAAGAATACACTTTTATTGCCATGTTTAAGAAGTATTTGCAACCAATCGTAGAAAAGCTTCTGTAGCTCATCTTCATCTTGGCTTTCACCCAGAAGTTTATTGAGTCGACTAACAGCAGCCTGCATAGCCGATTCTAAAAGTTTTTGAACAGACTCGCGGGAGATGGTGTTATAGTCCTTAGCTTCCTTAGCAATAGGCCTAAGGTCATTGATAATCTGATCATATACACAATCAAAAACAATAAAGTTTTTACACTCACGTATAAAGCCTTCTTTCAGGTCGCCTAAATTTAAAATATCAAGTATGGTTGCCTCGCTTGGCACCAATTCCTGCCCTTCATCAACCTCAGAACCTTTAAGAAGTTGTATGAGAGAGATAAAGTTCGTTTGACAGCTGGCCTTCCACAAGTTATAAACATGAAAACCATAGGTAAGGTAAGTATCACTACGTGCTTTAAAGAAATTCTGTTCAGGATCACCAAAAATCAATTTCGAGAAACGACCTCTCTCGTCATTCATATGTTCCCTGCGATCCACATAAGTTTTGTAGCTCTTTGCTAATAAGTCATCGTAGCGGATTTGCAAGGGATTATCCTGCCAGCTAGCAAAAGCATTTTCGTGCTCTTCTTGGACTCTTTTCTTCAAATCCCCTAAAGGAGTGACTAAATCTGAAGTACGGCTGAAATTTGAAACCACAGTGGAACGAATGCGGCAGCGTAAACTTAAATAACGTAAGTAACGATAAGTAATTCCGAAAACGCTTAAGTATTCCGTTGGGTGCTGAGCTAAACAAAGAGTCGAGTGGTCTTGGAGTTTTTTTAGCTTATCACTTGGCTTAAGGTACCTTGATAAACTTGAAAGGTAATGTTCTTCAATACCTTCAGTTTTACGAACAAAGGAACGAGCTCGCCTTTCAATAGCCAAAACACCTGAAACAATAGCAGTTCTTAAATTCTCGAGCTGATCTCCTTTTTCTCCGGGCACATAATCGATAATACCATCGATATAATCTTGCTCATAAAGTTCGTAAGATGAAACACCAACATATTTAGCGCATTCTTGCCAGGACAAATCATATTTGCGGGCTATGGAAGCTAAGCCTTTAGGTTGGATCGTATTAAAGACACCATCACGAACTGAAAGCAATAAGTTGGTTGCCGCCAGAGGAATAGCTCCACCAGAGTAACCATTGGCCAAAATAATCCCCACAGTGGGCACATCTAAATTGGTCATTTCTGCAATTAGCTGACTTATGCTATGGGCTTGATTATCTGCATTGGCCTCTTCTCCGGCATCAGCTCCAGGAGTGTCCATAAAAGTAATAATGGGCATGGAGTACTGAACATATTGGCGAACAAGCTCAATCGCTTTACGGTGATGACTCGGCCCCCAAACACCATTGGCAGAACTTCTTTCTTGCCCCAAGATACAAACTCGACGAAAACTTCCTTCAAAGTCCAATTCTGTTTCTAAACAATAAAGAGGTCCCATCACATGTTCTGTGATAACCTTAAGTTTTAATTGTTTTAATATTGCCCGGCAGCCAAGGCGATTTTTCTTTTCAGAAGGCTCTACGGTTTGATTGATATACTCATCAACCTCCATGCCCCTGAGCCTTTCTAGCTCTTCACCAATAACATTATGGTCCACTAAGCCACCAAGAGCATTCTCTAAAGCCTGTTTGGCCCTATCGTGACTGGCCGGTGTTACTCCTTGCAATAAGGAGAAATCAACAGCTAGTTGCTCTGCTCGTTCGAAAAAAGAATCGTTGTTTTTGTTATCTTGCATAGACATATCCCTCTATGAGGATGGGAGTTTAAAGGAAGCTCTAATGTCGCCAGCCAAACAGAAAAAATCACATTTGGTCAAAAAAATCACTTTTGCCATCATAAAAATATCCAGGCTAAGTGTCTATAATTCAAGGTCGCCGCAGGCAATATCAAGCAATTCCAAAGCTTGAGCCACCTGTACTTCGGCCACGATAAAAGATGTTTCAGATTGAGAGAACTCATTTTGGGCTTCATTCACCCTCAAAATGCCGGAGACTCCACCTAAGTACTCTTTTTGAGCATCTTCTCGCTTATCTCTAGCCAAAACAAGGGTCTCTTTCTCAAGTTGCATATTCCTGAGCCACTTTTGAGCCTGTAGGTAATGGCTTTCAACTTCTGTGCGAATGAGTAAATCTGAATTATCAACCTCAAGACTCTGAGCACGCACAAGTGCCTGATCACGTAAAATTGAGTTTCTATCACTCAAGCCGTTAAATAAATTATAATTTAGCTGAACGCCAAAAGAATACGAAGTCCCTTCATCATCAGCTTTAAAGCCATTTCTTGAAGTGTTATAGCCATTGGCAAAAACTGAGAGAGTGGGAGCATAAGCTGTTTGAGCCAGTTCCGCCCTCTTATTTATCTCCCTTAATTGACTCCTGGAAATCAAAAAGTCCACACGCTGCTCACGCGCCAAATCAATATAATGCTTCATATTCTGAATTTTAAGAGATTCTGGACTCGGGCGAAACTCAAGCTCCTCCAAGCCAGCCAAATTTTCTCGGGCCACATTAAACAAGGCGGCAAGCTCAGAAATAAGAATATCCCATTCGAGCTGTAAATCCAAAGCTTGAGACTCCACTCTCTTAACCCTGAGTTCAAAGTTTTTCATTTCAGTATGATTGGCCAATCCTGCCTTAAAGCGATCTTGAGCGATAACTAAATTGCTTTTCTCGTACTCCAAGTCACCTTCCAGCTGTTCGATACGCCTTCTGAGGAATACACCCTGAAAATAACGAGAAGTCACTTCTTTAAGAATCATTCTCTTGCTTTCCTTTAAACTTAAAGAGCTCTGTTGCTTTTGCTCTTTAGCGATTTCAAGCATATGTCTGCGCCGCGAGCCATCATAAACAGTATAATCTGCACTCACGCCATAGCGTGACTGTGTATAAGGAGAAGTTGTGCCAAAGGACAAACTATTGGTCGCCACTTTACGGAAATCTTGATGACTAGCACTGAAATCCACTCGAGGCCAAAAAGAAGCTGCGCTGATTTTTTCTCCATAGGTAGCACTGGTTATGCGGTTTAAGCCTGCTTTAAGGGTATTGCTTCTTTTAAGCGCCAAGGCCCGAGCTTGTTTAAGGGTTAATTTACGACCCAATTCATAAAGTTCTTCTTGGCTATAATCGTTAATATTCTCACGAAAAGATTCGCCTACGGAAGCTGCGGCAGACTTCTGAGCACTCGGATTTTCACTTTGAGTTTTTTCAGACAAGTCATCTGCAGCGAACTCCACAGCCAGCATATTATCCTCAGAGTCCAGTGATGCTCGAGCTTCAGATTCTTCACCCGAAGCACTCATGAATTCTTCCGAACCGCTCTCGCTATGACTCAATATTAATTTCTGCACAGGAGGGCTTGGGTTGCGCCCTACCCGCCTTGACTCAGCTGCTTCAGACAAAAAGAAAGGAAAGCAAACGCATATCAATAGAAGACTAAGCCTATCAACCATCATATCTCTGTAGGCACACATAGCGTTTTAGCTTAAGGCTTTTTTTGAAGCTCGGACTGGGCAGCCTCATAAGCCTCAGGATATTTTTCTTTGATCATTTCAAGCATTTTGAGACTCTTGGCATTTTTTTCCTGAAGCTGAGTGAGTTTATTCACCTGACGAATAATATCATTGGACTGATTATCGTATGCACTCTGTAAATTAAGAGCCTCAA
>JADGBV010000082.1 GCA_015231345.1 Planctomycetota bacterium | reverse complement strand
AGATTTTTTGGCATTATTGGTCTCTGGGCAAAATCTTATTTTTCTCGCTCCCATTGTACCTGGTAATTTAGTCTTATTGGAGTCTGCTGGTGGATGGCTACTGGAGCAAGAGAATATTCCTTTTTGGGCTAGTGTATCAGCCATCGCACTGATGCGCTTAGTTTTTCTAAGTGGACTTTTGCTACTGGGCTTTTGTGGTAAATTTTTCTTACCATCCCTGA
The DNA here is from genome assembly GCA_015231345.1 of Planctomycetota bacterium. Taxonomy (GTDB): domain Bacteria; phylum Planctomycetota; class JADGBV01; order JADGBV01; family JADGBV01; genus JADGBV01. The sequence continues at coordinate 11,586 of JADGBV010000082.1, read as the reverse complement.
AGCACCTCCGAGAAGCTCAAAAAGCTTCTCAGGGGTGATCTTTTTTCGGCATTGGCAATAATAGTAAGGCTACAAGTAGCTCAGGCAGCAATCTTATCCTCAGGCACTGAGCTTATCATTTATGCTTATCTATAGGTAGCCGTCTTGCTTTCCTCGCCGTGACAGTACTTCCACCAAATCAATTTCTCCCGGGGGGGTCGTCACTTTCAATGTGTGCACCGTTCCGTCGGCGAAACAGACGCCAACATTATTATCACCATTACTTGTCCAATCATAAACTTCCATAGCCACCCTGGCTTCAGAATCAATACGCTTTTTAACATTCCCCGATGATTCAACGGCACAGAAAAAATAATAGCCTTCAGGGTCATCAAAAGGGCGGTTTTCATTATAACCGGCAAACATCTTATAAGCAGATGTTGTACTCTCAATAATCACATCACCAATGGCAATCTCGTTGATTTCATTTTCTTCATCTTCCGTAAGTGAGCGAATCCCTTTGGGAAGTTGATAATCCTTACTAAACCTTATGGAAGTAATCATGGTTTCTTTGGCAAGAATGCTGGTCACCAGCTGAGAAAGACCTCTATTTGAGGCTGTGCGCTTCGCTTGGATAATCCCATCTTTATAAGCAGCTATGCCAATTCCAGATAGAATAGCGATAATGGTCATCACCACCATTAATTCAATCAATGTAAAATGGGAACTTTTTTTGCTCATAAGAGCCTCCTTATAGAGAATTGAATATAACATATTATAACATGCTATAACAAATAAACAAGGGCTTTTCAAAAGAAAATGTTAGTTATTATTAGTAAATGTTATAAATTGATATCTATTATTAGCGAGAAAAGCGATGGCTGAAAGTGAAGAAAATGGCTGGATGACAGTGAAAAATGCCTGTGAGTACCTTCAGGTTAGCCAAATGACCGTCTTCCGATGGATGAAAAGCGGAAAGTTGTCTTACTACAAATTAGGCGGCTCAGTGCGCTTTAAAAAAGAAAATTTAGACATGGCCGCAGATAAAGTGACTGGAAATAGCGAAGGCACTAAAAGCGCTGGTCAGTGCGGCCAATGTGGGCACGCCGAATTAGTGCCAGGCAAAATGCAATCCACTGGCAGGGTTTCCTTTAAGCCGGATAAAACGAAATTTTGGGTTTTTTCTGAATCGAGCGTGAATGTGGAGGCAAAAATGTGCCCCGCATGTGGTCATCTACATTTATTTGCCGATACGGAAAAAATGGAGAAACTCTCGCCGGATAATTAATCGGCTTATGCCTTTTAAGTGAGCTCTTTTGGAGCCCGAACAACCAAATGTTGCCAGTAATTTATAATAGCTTCTAGCCTCTGAGCTTTGAGCTCCAAAAAACAATCTATGGGAATACAAGACACAGAGCCCCTGGAATAGATATTTTGAATATCTGAGGTGGCTGTTGAAAAGCTCATCACTGCCACAGGCACAGAACTTGCGCACTCAATGCTTTTGACTTCATCTAAAAACTCAATTCCGCTCATCCTAGGCATTTTTAAATCGAGCACGATAAGGTCTGGTCTCTTTGAGTGACCAGCATAGTCCCCTGTCCCATTCAGATAATCCAAAGCTTCTAGGCCATCTTTAACAAAAACCAAATCACCTGTATAGCCCAAGTCCTCCATGGCTTCACGAACCAGAAAGACTTGTGAGTCTTCATCTTCAACCAATAAAATAGAGCGTGAGCATTGTGATTGAGAACTGGGAGTTAATGTTGTGTGAAACCAATAGTCAGTCACATCGTGAAGTAAGCTCATTAGCTCCCGGTAAGAGTTGGGTTTCAATAAATAAGAATGAGCTCCATGCTGATATAAAGCCTTAAGTGACGCATCATCTCTATTGGCTGTGATAACAATAATGGGTAAGTTTTGTAATAGCGGAATAGTCTTGATGATTGCAATCATCTCTGGCGCCTCTCCCCCTAATGTGCACTGCTTTAGAATAATCATATCCGGCATAAAGTCAGGATCATCGGGTAAAACCTGCATCTCTCTAATAGAATTACAACGAGTTATATTCAAGTTGAGCGAATTAGAGTCTGAGATCCTCTTTAGGTAATCAGTCTCTTCTTTGTGAACATCTAATACAAGAATGTTAATCGCTTCAGGTAAATTCATGAGTATCTCGATTTTGGCATTATGAATGATCTGCTCTAGGCTTAATGGGCAAAAGGATTTCAAAACAGGTCCCTTTACCAACTTCACTTTCACAGCTAATGCTGCCTTTCAATTTCTGATATACAAGGTTATAGGTAATATGACAGCCCAAGCCAGTGCCACCCTGAGCTCTTTTTGTGGTAAAGAAAGGGTCGAAAACTTTCTGCTTCGTCTCTGCATCCATTCCTATGCCATAATCTTTAAAGAGGAAAAAGAGCAGGTTCTTTTTCACTTTAACATCAATTTCTATCAAACCCTCTGAACCGTTATCATACCCGTGGATCACACTATTCATAACAAGATTCACCACAATCTGGGATATGATACCAGGGTAGCTATATAGTTTAAAAGTCTCATGAATTTCAGAATTGATTTTGACCTCTATATTCCTGAGTTTAGGCCCTAAAGAAAACAAGGTCTCTTTTAAGCATTGCATAAAAGAAAAAGACGAGCATTGTTCACTAATTTGATCTGCAGCGACCTGCTTAAAACTTTTGACCAAATCGGCGGCTCTCTTTAAATTATTGCTAATGAGACTCAAGCTTTCATCAGCCGAAGCTAACATTTCTTCTAGAGTCGACTGCCTCAGAGTTTTCTCAACAAGATGCTTCTCAATACTTTGCACTTTTTCTTTAAGGAAAGAAACACCAGTAATGCCAATACCCAAGGGAGTATTAATTTCATGGGCCACACCGGCCACCAAACCTCCTAAAGCAGCCATTTTTTCTGACTCAACCAATAAATTATGCATTTCACGAAGGTTCTCTAGGCTACTTTTCAGTTCATCGCGGGACTCACGCAGTTGTGAGGTGCGGATATCCACTTTACGCTCTAACTCCTCATTAAGGTCCTTAGCTTTCTGACTTAAGACCCATTTATTCGTAAGAGATAATGCCATTTGTTGAATGGTCATAGGGCTAAAAGGCTTAGAAAAGTACATGAGTTTTTCCCTTACGCCTACGGTGCTTAAGACATCATCCCAACTGTAGTCTGAATAAGCAGAACAAAGAACGACTTCTACATCAGGGCAAACCTTCCATATTTCACCTAAAGCCGTAATCCCATCCATACCAGGGGGCATGCGCACATCCAGAAAAATCAATACATAAGGCTCATTCTTTTCCATGGAAGTCTTAACCATTTCAACAGCCTCCTCACCTTGGAAGGCATGATGGATTTCATATTGAACAGCCATGCTGTACTGTGAAGTTGATGGTTCATCTTCAAAAAGCTCACTGCCCAGCTCATCCAAGCGCTTATTAACGCTCGTATTAGAGTGGTTTAGGCTTTTGGAGTAATCTTCATGTATGGATTCATTGTCATCGACAACCAAAATCCGTGCATGAAAAACTTCGTTATCTATAGGGGTCAGGGACATAATACACCTATAATGTTAATCCTTTTTTTAAAAAACCAAGCAGTATTTACACTTGAAGATTGAATTCATATAAATAACTGGATATCTTGAAGGGCAATGCTAGAATTCGCAACAGTGTGAGTACGAAACAATCAGTCACCTCTCCTCCTTCACAAGCCCTGGAGTTCAGCAAAAACATCGTCGATGGTTTGCAGGATGGAGCCCTAATCTTGGACACAAGTTTTCAGGTGATCTATAGTAATGGCCCTTTCACGCAGCTCATTAGCGAAAAAAAAAAGGGCTTCAGAAAAAGTCAAATTTATGGCAAATGTATTTTTGATCTTTTCAGCCATAATCCTGAAAATGATTTAAAAACTGCCCAAAAATGTCTTAGCAGCAAAAAGACTATTATCGCCAAGGAAGTTCCCATAAAGAACCCAAAAGGAAAAGAGTTTCACATCATTCAAACTCAAATCCCCATCCTTAATCACCAGAACAACAATGAATGCGTAGGAATTATAGCGATTTTCCGTAATGTTACCGATGAGGTTAAGCTACAACAGAGGTACCGAAAACTTCTTGCAAGAGAGAAAGAAAGAGCCGATGAGCTCGAAATTTTAGTCCAACAAAGGACCAAACAGCTCACCGATGCATTAGACGACGTGGTTCAGCTCTCACGAATCGATCCACTGACAGGTTTACTCAACCGCAGAGCTTTCAAAGAAAAAGCCGAACCACTCATCAGTGTTCTTAAGAGGCATAAGCGTACAGGCGCACTGATTATCTGTGACCTAGATCTCTTTAAAAATGTGAACGACCAGTACGGGCATCAAGCTGGAGATGTCGTCTTGATTGAATCCGCCAAGGCGCTCAGGGAAAGTGTACGCTCCGAAGATGTGCTTTGCCGTTGTGGTGGAGAAGAATTCCTTCTCCTCTTATCTGAGACAAAAGAGGAGTTTTTATTCGAATCAGCAGAACGTTGCCGTAAGAAAATTGCCAGCATGCCCATAAACAAACTTGTGCCAGGCAAAAAGGACCCCCAAACCATAAGTATGGGCTGTGCGCTCATCCCTCACCATGGTACTACAATTGACGCTTTGGTGAAGGTCGCTGATAAAGCTCTTTATGAAGCCAAACACCAAGGGCGAAATAAAGTCATCATCGCCAAGACTTAGGAGCTTTACAAAAACACATCGCTGAAAAACTGGTGGGACTTTCTGCACCACAATAGACTTACATGAGCTCCTGGAGTTACCTCATCGCCGCAATTCTCATCCTGCCCTACATACTGGATTTAATTGTAGAAATGCTGGACCTCAAAAGTGCCAGCAGCAGTCTTCCTCCTGAAGTCTCCGATGTCTATGACAGCGAAGAATACAAAAAGTCTTTATCTTATCATCGTGAGAACACACGATTTGGTCTTATTGTAGGCACTCTTGGGCTCGCCATCATGCTCATAGCCATCTATTCAGGCGCTTTCGCAACTCTGGATAGTCTTAGCCGAAAGCTTAGCCCTCACTCTGGAGAAATTTCACAAGGCCTGGTTTTTATTGGCCTCTTCTCAATCATTTCCTATTTCATTTCTTTGCCCGTAAAACTCTATGGCACTTTTGTCATCGAAGAAAAATATGGTTTTAACCGCACCACGGCCAAAACCTTCATCCTTGATCAACTGAAAGCTTTCGCCTTAGGCATTATCATCGGCTGCCCCTTACTGGCTTTACTTATCGGTATTTTTGATTGGGCTGCTGATAATACCTTATCATGGCTATACGCCTGGGCTTTATTTGCCCTTTTTCAAGGTGTTATGCTTTTTCTGAGCCCCCTCTTAATGGGCCTTTTTTATAAATTTGAAGCCCTCGAAGAAGGGGAGCTCAAAAATAAAATCGAAGGCTATGCTCAAAAACAACAATTTTCCTTGGCAGGACTCTACAAAATGGACGGTTCACGCCGCTCAACCAAAAGTAATGCTTTTTTCGCTGGCTTCGGTAAATTGAAAAAAATCGTTCTTTTCGATACATTAATTGAAAAAAGCACAGATGACGAACTTTTGCTGATCCTCGCTCATGAAATGGGACACTATAAATTAAAACATATTCTGCGCCAAATGATCTTTAGCCTCATGTCCATGGCTTTAGTTTTCTTTCTTTTGCAATCGCTTCTAAAACACGAGGAGCTTTTTGCTGTCTTTGGCATGGAGCCATCCATATATGCCTCCCTCCTTCTTATTTCTTCAATTGTTTTGAGTCCACTCATGGTGCTCATGGGGGTTATTAGTAATTATTTCTCCAGACGTTTCGAATATCAAGCCGATGCCTATGCCGCCAATACAACAGGTAAAGGGCAAGTAATGATCGATGCCCTCAAAAAGCTCAGCCGAGATAATTTATCCAACCTCAACCCTCACCCCTTCAAAACCTTTCTCGAGTACTCCCACCCCACTGTTGTGCAACGCATTCGAGCTTTAAAAGCCTTGTAAAAAAGTCTATTTTTAAGGCGCAATTACTCAGATTATTGCGACATAATATCACTGACCCCGATATCGTCTTATTATTTTTGCCTAGCTTTTAGATATTAACTCTTCCATAGTATTCGCTCGCTTATAATTAACTGCTTAATTTCTTTATTTTTTTCCTGTGCATCAAGAAATCGATCATTACGAAGTCATCCGCAAAATAGGAAGCGGAGGCATGGGCACTGTTTACCTTTGCAAGGACAAAGAGTTTGACCGCACTGTGGCCTTGAAGGTCATGAATGAAAGTAAAAGTCAAGACATAAAAGTTGATCGTGAGCGTTTTACTCGCGAGGCCATGACAACCGCTGGTCTGCAGCACCCAGGCATCCCACCCGTTTTTCGCCTCAGTAAAACTTCAACCAATGAACTTTACTATGCCATGAAACTCATCGAAGGCATGAGCCTTCATGAGGTCTTAGTGAAACTTGAGAAAAACGATCCTGCTATCATTGAGAAGTACACCATCCATCGGCTGGTTGAAATCTTAATAGATGTCTGCCAAACCCTAGAATATGTCCATAGTAAAGGCTATATTCACAGAGATCTCAAACCTTCTAATATTTTTATCGGTGATTATGGAGAAGTCTATATTATCGATTGGGGCCTCACCAAAAAAATCAAACGGAAAACTGAAAGCTTATCTGTAAGCTCAGAGACAGAAACAACAATGTTAATCCTAGATGGGAGCGCTAAAACATGGACCCCCGCTGAACAATCTGAGACCATACCCGAGATTGTCATTACCACCGAGGAAGATGGCGACAGTACCTTAACCCGGCGAGGTTCTTTAGTAGGAACCCCGGCTTATATGTCCCCTGAACAGGCACAAGGTGGCGGGGAAAACATGAGTGAAGAGTCAGATGTCTATGCCCTTGGCGTGATTCTTTACCGCATTTTGACGCTCAAACTACCCACAAAAGGGATGGATTTTCGCACAATGATGAAAATGAAAATCAGAGGCGAAACCCCAAAACCAGAGGATTTAGCCCCCGGTAGAGATATTCCACCTGAACTTTCCGCCATTTCCCTCCAAGCCATGGCCCCCAGGCCTGAAGAACGCTTTAAATCTGTAAATCAACTCACCCGCTCTTTAGAATTCTGGCTAGAAGGAAAAACTCAATTCCGTTTACTAGAAGTCGGAGAACTCACACAAGACAAATTTATTTGTTTGCCCGAGTCGACTCGTAACCGCTGGTTGCCGGAAAAGAAAATGATCAAAACGGTCTCTTTGGGTAAGGGTAACGAATCTTATTACCTCCTTCGTAATGGCATCAATGGTGATTTAACTCTCTCCATGAACCTTAGAGTTCTTCCTCCAGAAGACGACAATATGGCAATGCGTGATTTTGGCATTATCTTTAAAGCCTCCGAACCCATAGACGACCAGAATAACTTCGACCACTATGCTGTTCGTTTTGCCGTCAATAATAACACACGCATGGTGCTCATGCGCAACGGCAATGAACTCACAGCAAATGAGTACGTTGTACTCGAACCTAACCGCAAATACTCCATCAACATAGAACTTTCACACACGTGGATTAATATTCGTCTCGACAAACGGCTCATCCTTTCTTATCAAGATCGCCGCTCACTCACCGGACCCCATGTTGGTTTTGTTCATATGGGTCAACCGGTTATCTACAACCGTATCACAATCAATAGTCGAGGCCGTCACCTCAAAGCTGAAGCCATCGATATCCCCGAAGCTCTCATGGCAGAAGGGTGCTTCGAAGGATCTAAAAAACGATTTCTAGAAATCTTTTATAACCACCGAGCACGATTTGTAGGCATGTGGGCCGCTTACCGTGCCGCAGTCGCCTCCTACCGTGGTGATAAAAATCGCAGCAAAGCTCTAGAAATCCTCTCCCTTTTTCAAAATACTCGTTATGCCATGCTTGAACCTTTTGGCATGGCCCGTATTGCTTTACTTGATGACGACTATGCTGAAGCTGCTGTCTACCTCAATAAAATCATCAACTCATCCGCACCTCGAATTCTCCTCGCAGCTGTGGCCGATTTAGTTTTCGAACACACTCAAGAATTACTCAGATCAGAAAACACCAATGAACAGGAAGATTCTGTCATCGACCAATGGGTAAGAATAGCCTTAGCCTTGGATCAAAAATCTCGACGCCATGATACTCTAACCATCTCCATCATCTGGCGCTGGATCTACCTCACAGCAACCAATGATCTCGATCGTTTGCCAGACTGCATCGAGTACATCCACCAACTTTATGGCAAGAACCAAGGGGAGTTTCAAGAACTTGTCACAAGACCGGACCTTTTCATCAAGATCATCCAAAGGTCCATCTCTATGAAAAATCATACCTTCCTCATCGATAAAATAATGCGCCTCGTGGTATGGCACGAAGACTCCATCGAAGGCATGGAAACCTTAGGCCGCTACTACTTACACTCAGGCTACGAAAAAGTAACCATGCAGGTCTTTCAGCAAATTATTCGTCTATGCTTACAGAGAAAATCGACCATTCCGCCAGGTCCCATTGCCTATGTGGGCTGTCGGCACTGGATGCGCAAAGAATACACTGAAGCAAGAAAATGTTTTCAAGTGATGATTAACCATTCGGAAAGCTGGGCCATCTCTGACGGGCAATTTTTTCTCGGATTAGACGATTACCGTCAAGGTAAACGCATTAATGCCGTAGAAGAATGGAGAACCATAGCTGAAAGATCCTCTGCTAGAAGCATAAAAAAATATATCGCCAAAGGGCTTCTACGCGAACTACCCTCAGACCCCAATGCTGCCGATGTCCCAAAACGATCAGACTACCGCATGCTTTATAGTTTTTTCGTAGGCTTCAGGACCATGCTGGACTGGCAGGAAACAGGCTCGGAAGAACTCCGCATGGAAGCCATTCAATTATTCAAAGCAGCCAAACAAGACCGCAAACCCTCACACGATATTTATGCTTCTACAGAGTCTTTTTTCAATCAACCCCTTGAATTACTGGGGGTTAAAACGGATTCGCAGCCCCGACCACCAAAACTGGATGCAGAAGAAAAGCTATGGCTCAAAAAGCTTGTCATGGCCATTCATAATGAAGTTCAAGGTGATAAAGATACCCAAAAGTAGAAACTTGGTGCACTAAAAAGCACTCATTGCCCCTGCCTATCAGCTGTCTCAATTATTTCCTGAAATTATTGACACATATTTACTTGATTTTACTGCAAATTTGCCATAAACTATTTGTACCCGAAAATATACATTTGGAGACAATCTATGACAGACATCGCTACAAATTCAGAAAAACGGGATTCTTTTAGAAAGCGATGTCGCCCGAGAAGCATAGATGTTTGTAGTCTGGGCACTAATATGACATTTTTCTCTCTTACAGTTCTTGATGAGAGTCAATATGGCATGGGTTGCGCAGGAGAGGGCGAAGCGCCTCCTAGCATCGGCACTCGCCTTGATTGGTGTGGCCTGAAACGATTTACAGTAAAGTGGGTTAGAAAGCTCGGCAGCCAAAATAAGTTTCAAGTCGGCCTGGTTTCTGACTAAAATTTAGCTCTCTCAATACCCATATTCCACATCTCGCATCTTCATTTCTGACATTTACGTAGAGATGCGATATGAGCATTGACTCTCATCTCCTACTCTAGCGTCGTCTCTTATCTGAGCATTGACTCGTATTCGTCACGCAAAAAGAATCATAAGAAACTAATAATCAGTATCTTATATCAAAAACAAGCGTAATTATCGCTCAAATAGAAGCTTTCACTTCATTGCCTTCTTGACAACTTTTAGTCCAGACTAACATTTAGCGTCAACCTTAACTTTTTGGGAAAATACATGAGCGTTACAGCCACAAGCTCAGCAGTTATTGATCAACCTGATAGTCTTGAAAAAACTCTATCTCAACTCCAAGTCGGACAGAGAGGGTATATTCAAAAAATTGAAGGCCCCGAAGCCTTTCGCCAGCGCATTCAAGAAATGGGCCTTGTCCCAGGCGAAGAAATATATGTGGAGCGAATTGCCCCCTTAGGCGACCCAATTGTCATAAGAATTCAAGGCTATTTGCTGGGTCTACGCAAAGAAGAAGCGCAACTTATTTACCTTTCCGATGAACTGTCGGCTGACGAAAATCCTCAATTAATGGCCGACCCTCTCCATTCCCAAAAAGGTACTATCCCTGGAATTATGGCATTAGTTGGCAACCCGAACTCTGGCAAAACGTCTCTTTTTAATGGCCTCACAGGACTGCACCAGCGAGTGGGCAACTACCCAGGCATCACAGTTGAAAAACGTGAAGGCGCTTTTCAACTAGATGGAGATGAAATTATTCAACTTCTAGACCTCCCTGGCACCTACTCCATGGGCGCCACATCCCCTGAAGAAAAAATAGCTGTGGATATCCTTAACAATCAAGCCATTGGCGTTGAGCCGGTTGAAGGAGTGATCATCGCCATGGACGCCAATAATCTTGCGCGCAACCTGCTTCTATTTACACAAGTCGCCGACCTAGGACTACCCATTATTGTTGCACTCACCATGTGCGATATGGCCCTAAGAAGAGGACGACCCGTCAATACAGAAAAGCTCGAACAATACCTCGGCGTCCCTGTAATTCCCATGAATGCCAAAAAGAAACAAGGCTTCACCGAGCTCAAAAAAGCTTTACACCATATCCGCAAGCCTAGTTCAGGCCAGTGGCATAGCCCAAATGAATCTTCTGATCATAATGATGTGAATATTCGAGCACGTTATCGCTGGATCTCTTCAGTCGTCAATGATGTGGTCGGCAAACAAGATGCCCTGCTCACATTCAGTGACCGCTTGGATAAATTACTTGTCCATAGAGTCGCTGGCCTTGCTTTTTTTGCAGCCATCATGACCACAGTCTTCTTTATTATATATACACTCGCCGACCCTCTCATGGGCATGGTGGAAGATGGTGTCGGAAACCTGGGCAACTTCTTATTTTCATCCATGAACGAAGGCGCTTTAAAAAGTCTACTCCTCGATGGAATCGTTGGTGGAGTGGGTGGCGTACTGGTGTTTATCCCACAAATCGCACTTCTCTTTTTATGTATTGCACTCCTGGAAGAAAGCGGCTACCTTGCCAGAGCAGCTTTTTTGCTCGATAGAGTGCTAGCAGCCTTTGGCTTGCATGGAAAAAGCTTCATCCCAATGCTCTCAAGTCACGCCTGTGCCATACCTGGCATTATGGCCGCAAGAACCATCGAAAGTGATAGGGACAGAAAAGTTACCATGTTCGTAGCTCCTTTTATGAGCTGTGGAGCAAGACTACCTGTATATACTCTCCTTATCGGGGTTTTCTTAGCCCCTTATGGGGCTGCAGTTCAAAGCTTTGCGTTGATGGCATGCTACCTTACTGGCATCTTCGCTGCCATATTAGTAGCTTGGGCTTTACGAAAAACGGCTCTTAGAGAACCCCCGGCAGCTTTTTTGCTAGAACTTCCCCTTTATCAAAGCCCACAGCTTCTCCAGGTTTTTCGAGTTGTTTTCCGCAACAGTATGCTTTTCGTCAAAAAGGCCACC
>JADGBV010000081.1 GCA_015231345.1 Planctomycetota bacterium | reverse complement strand
GTTTGAGCTGCTCTGGCGCCATATACCCAGGAGTTCCACGTATTGAGCTAAAGTATGAATGTTCTTTAGTATTCAGTTGAGAATCAAGCACTTCATCAAGATGAGGGTCCTCGCTCTGCTGCGTTATGTACCGTGCAATCCCCCAGTCCAAAACCAAAGTCTCTCCAAAGTCGTTTATCTGAATATTTTCGGGCTTGAGGTCAAGATGAACCACGCCTTTTGAGTGAGCAAATGATACCGCGTCGCATATGTGCTTATAAATACTCAGCAATCGCGTCATGGGGTACTTTTTGAGGTAAGCTGGGTCTCCACTATCGAGAGAACTGAGTATCTGTGACAGGTTTTCACCGCACAAGAGCTTCATGGTAAAATAGGGATTTCCCTCGGCATCAAGCCCAATATCGTGAATTGGCACGATATTGGGGTGCTCCAATTGAGCCGTAACCCAGCCCTCCTGCACGAAGTAGCGAATATCTGTCTCAGATAGGGCCTCTTTTTTTATAACGGCCAATGCTACGATTCGTTTAGTGGTAGAGTCAAAGGCTTGGTAAACAGTTTTCATTCCCCCAGTATTGATAGTATCAATAATGTCGTAGCGAAATGATGAGTCGGTGCTCTTTTTTAGTGAATCAAGGCAGTCAGTGTCACCCTGAGATTCGACTTCTCGTGCTTCATCAAACAATTGAGCAAAAGTCTCCTTTTGCTGCTCAAACTGATCCGATAGATCGCCCATTATAGCAACGTGGAGGTCAATCTATTAATTTCTTCGATCATACGATCCTTAACACGTTTCTTAGCAGTATTGACGGTATTGTATTTGACGTCCAAGTGGCTCGCTATTTCTTCTGATGTTTTTCCATCCATGTACAACATAAAAATATCAGCGTATTTTTTTGATATTTGCGTACTTACAGTCTTCCAGGCTAAATTTGAAACATACTTTTTCCACTCCTCTTCAGCAATTTTCTCCACTTCCGATTCCGTAAAGAGTAGTGACTCATTGTGCTTCCCCTCCTCGATAACAGCGTTGCGGTGCTTTGTGGCGGTAGCATTGCGCCTAACTTGATCCCGTACTTCATTGGTGATCACGCGACACAACCATGTTCGGAACTTGGCGGTACTCCTGTCGTAGTTAAAGTCAGGAAGGCACTTCCATAATTTCACCAATATAACCTGACAGAGTTCTTCTGCATCACTATCAGAATGTCGCATATGCCGAAGCATATTGTATATGAATTGCTCGTAATAATGAACAAAATCCTCCCACGCATCTTCATCATGGCGGTTTTTTATTTTTTCAAGTAATGTTACTCGAGTTGACCACTGATCCTGCGTCATTGTGGGATGAATGATCGTGAGATCGTTTTTAAGAAGAACAAAGTTAGGTATTTCACCACAAAAGGTACTTTTCAGCAGCAGTATATGAGCTAAATATATGAATGGTAGCATGATACGTATATCTCTAAAAATTCAAGAGGATGTAAGGGTCATGAACGTATTTCAAAAATTATTGTCTTTGCGCAAATGCAAACATCAATCCGCTAATCTCAAAAAATATTTTGAGATTATTGAAATACGCTGATGATCCTTACGTACATAAATACAGGAGCATTTAAAAGACCGACCATGCCACTCAAATAAACAAAGGTGCAAATATTATGCAAAAAAATAAGAAAAAGCGCAAAACACAAATACAGTTCAAACGTCAAATTTCATCTGGTAGCCGTTCCAAGGGGTTTTCCGGGAAGTCTAGGTTGAGCAAAACACGAAAGCATGTTTCCGCCCTGTATCGAGTGACAATCATTTTATTAGCTCCAGCCATGGTTGGTTTTCTTTTTTTTACACTAACTTCATGTAACAATCAACCTTCGAATAAAAGCAGCATGAGTAATGCTGATACTTCAGAGTTGGTAAACAGAAATGATTTTCAAGAATCAGCCGACACAGCCTCTACCCCAAAAAAGGTCTCCAATCAGCAAATCTCCAAAACAACCACACCCACCGGCAAACAAAAATACACCTATTTTGATGGACGCATCGCTTCAGACGAGATCAATAACTTACCGCGAGAATTAATTTATGAAGCAATTGAAAATGGCGCAAAAGAAGTCACTATTCCTCCGGGCATTTATCGAATGCTTCCCGAACGCAACAATTGTCATATTTCAATAGAAGGAGCAAAAAACCTGACCATAAATGCACCTAAAGTCCTCATCCTCTGTGACAAACTCACCCGCTGCATACAAGTACGGGATTGTGAAAATTTAGTTATAAAAGGACTCACCATTGATTATTCCATGAATGCCTTTCACTTTACCCAAGGAGATGTTATTGCCGTGGCAAAAGAGGGCGATTCTACGATAGTTGATATTAAAATACATGATGGCTACCCACTTAATGACAATAATCGCATAGAAATATATAACAGAAAGACCCGTTTCAGAAAAGACCGCATGCCCTTTATGTGGGGTAATAAAACTATTATCCTAGATAAGAAAAAGCGTATTGTCAGGGCCAAAGACAAAGGACTGGCCTTCACAGAAGTAGGCGACCTGGCTTCATTAACGGGAGGATGGGGCACACCACATGCAATCGATATGGGTTACAGCACCGGCACCTCTTTCTACGATGTTACTATTCATGCATCTATCTCATTCGGAATTGTCCATATGATGGGCGGCGGCGGCGGAATTTTCAAAGGTGTACGCATTGTGCCTGGTCCCACTCCTCCCGGAGCATCTGAGCCTAGGCTTGTATCAACGCAGCACGATGGATGGAAAATTGGTGGATTAAATAAAGGAATCACAGTAGAAGACTGCGAAATATCTCATACCGGTGATGACGCCTGGAGTATTGCCCATAAGTGTCAATTTATGCCCGTTAATATAAGTAAAAATAAAGTTATTCTCCTCAGTAAAACCCCCTATATAAGAGGTGAATCTTTAAAGCCTGGCTTTCACCTGCGCACGGGAATAAAGGATCCTAAGGTAAAAATAAAAAAGATGGTCAGGTTTGAAAAAAGCAGCTGGAGCAAATTAAAAGATGTAATAGAACCTAAGCTGCTCAAAAAAATAACAGAAGCTGGACCTTGGGACTATTATAAATACCAAGCTATTGTCTTTGAGCTGGAACTTGAGAGCCTGCCCACATTTGAAGTTGGTGAGGCCTTATTTTGTGAACAGCTACAATGTAACGGCTATATCTTTCGCAATAATAAGCTTCACTCTTCAGGTCGCCTGCTTTTAAGCGCCGGATCTGATGGCATCATCGAAAATAATATCCTTGAAGGCGTGCACTCGATTGCCTTTACCCCGGAAGAAATCGGACGTGCCAGCGGCATGAAAAATATGATTATCCGTAATAATAAATTCATTCACATGAATTACAACTGCCCCTCTTGGCAGAGGCTTGCATCCGGTCCTTTCCCCATGGCCGAAAGAAAGAAAGATAACACTGCGCGGGAATCACCGGCATTTATAAATTTCATCGTTGAAAACAATGTTTGGGATAGATGCCACGGAGTCAATATGAATATTGTTGCCGCCCAGGACATGGTCGTCAGGAATAATACTTTTATACAACCAGGGCTTGAAAAACCGAATAACGGCGGGGGCAAATACAAGATCAATCACCGCGTCCTGGTCAGTGTTCGTAATTCAAAAAATGTAATCTTTGAAAACAATGTTATTAAAAATACGGGTGATTATTTCGATGAAATTTCAGAAGTAAAAAACAGCGAAAACATAAAGCTAGAGGGAGGATTTAAAGAGTAATACTCCACAAGACACTAACCCTATCAAGTAGAGCAAAAAAAAATCTTGAAATTTTACTGATATAAGTATGATCGCAGTGTAAACAGAGAGCTTCCATCGATAAGGCAATATGTACGCGGAAAAAACACTTCAAGATGCCCTTTTCCTTATCATATGCTCTATCCTCGTGTTTTTTATGCAACCGGGGTTTATGTGTTTGGAATCCGGCCTAACTCGGCAGAAAAACAGCATCAATGTGGCCGCCAAAAACTTGATGGATTTCACATTCTCCTTCCTGATTTTTTGGGCACTGGGTTTTGGTTTGATGTTCGGAAGCTCATATTCAGGCTTTATTGGAGTGGACCTTTTCTTCTCTGCCAGTAGCGAGGGTGGATTGCATGAGGCCTTTTTCTTATTTGAGGCAATGTTCTGTGCAACTGCGGTTACTATTTTTTCCGGTGCCGTTGCCGAGAGAATGCGCTTTTCGGCTTATATGATTGTCGCGGTGTTTCTCGCACTGTTTATATACCCGGTTTTTGGCCATTGGGTTTGGAACGGGATCGATCAAGGCACAGCCACAGGCTGGCTGGGGCGTTTGGGTTTCACAGACTTCGCAGGGGGAACCGTCGTGCACTCTTTAGGCGGATGGGCCGCCCTTGCAATTGTTTTGATTCTCGGTCCGAGAAAAGGTCGTTTCGCACAGGGCGTGAGCATCGATAGTTTTAACCCTGCAAACTTGCCTATGGCTGTTCTTGGCACCCTGCTCATCTGGTTCTCCTGGTTTGGATTTAATGCGGGTAGTACTCTGGTGATGAATCATCAAGTAGTTATTGTCGTAATCAACACAGCAATCGCAGGCTGCGCTGGAGGAGTCACAGCCATGTTACTGGGCTGGTACTGGTATAAAATCCCTAGAGTATCGTTTCTGGTTTTGGGCAGTTTGGCTGGACTCGTATCCATTACAGCCTGTTGTAACTATATCACCCCTATTCAGTCCTTCGCTATTGGGTCAATCGGCGCTTTTATCTGCCTGGCGGTCGACCACCTCTTGGTACGGTGCAAAATTGATGATGCCGTAGGAGCTGTCCCCGTCCACTTAGGTTGTGGCATATGGAGTTCTATAGCCGTAGCATTATTTGGATCCCCGTCATTATTAAACACAGGGCTAAGCTTTGCTCAACAACTGGGCATTCAACTCTTGGGCATTTTCGTTTGCTTTCTCATAGCTTTCGTAATACCGTACATGGTGATCAAAACAATCGACAAATTCTTTAAGCTGAGAGTCTCTGAGCAAGAAGAGCTGGATGGACTCAATGTTTCCGAGCATGGCGCAAGAACCGACCTGCAAGATCTGCTCTCAGTTATGGAAGAGCAGGCTCTCACTCACAACTTGAATCTTCGAGCTCCGGAAACTCCTTACACTGATGTTGGCAGAATTGCTCACCGCTACAATCAAGTGATGGATGTGTTACAGAACAGTATTGAAAAGCTGGATGCGATATTCACTTGTGCCGCAGATGCGATTGTTGTGTTTCTTCCGAAAGATTACCGCATTCTCACAGCAAATGACAGTGCAATAGCGTTGTTTGGAGACCGCTCTATTGCAACCGACGGCAAAAGCATGAATCACTACCTCGCCAAGCCTCTTCCCGAGTTTACTCAAGAAGCACTCTCCTCGAAAAAGGCTATTGAACTCACCGGGCTAAGGGACGAAAAGTCTATTCCCCTCGAGGTTACGGTGGCATACTCGGAATCGACTGGGCAGTCCTTTTATGTGGGGATATTCCGAGATATCAGCGAACGTAAGCAACTCGATCAGTTACGTTATCAAAAGGCTCTTGCCGAAGAGTCCAACAAAGCCAAAAGCGAATTCCTGGCCAATATGAGCCATGAAATACGAACTCCCATGAATGGTGTACTAGGCATGACTGAGGTGCTGCAGCAAACCTCCCTCAATAAGCATCAAGAAGAACTTCTAAGCATCATTAAAACGAGTGGACATTCCCTGATGGGTATCATTAACGATATTCTAGATTTCTCGAAAATAGAAGCCGGAAAACTTGAACTTGAGCAGTCGAATTTCGACCTGCGTAGCTGCCTTAAAGGAGTCACCGATATCATTTCTTTTCTAGCTGAGAGCAAAGGCATAGTCTGCCACTGCAAATTTCAATCTGATATTCCAATCTTAGTAAAAGGTGACTCCGGACGTTTAAGGCAAGTACTTTTAAATTTGGCTAGCAATGCAGTGAAGTTTACCCAAGAAGGTGAAGTGCTCATTTCTGTAAGCGCTCAAAATATTTCCGACTCTCATGTAGACTATGAAATCACTGTTAAAGATACGGGAATTGGCATTGCAGAAGAACAGCTGCAGCAACTGTTTGAACCTTTTAGTCAAGCCGATAGCAGCATCACGCGTCGATTTGGAGGAACTGGACTGGGACTATCCATATCCAAACAAATAATAGAGTTAATGGGAGGAAAAATTAGTGCTCAAAGTGAGGACGGTAAAGGCTCGGTATTTACCATCTCGTTATCACTAGCAAAACAGGCTTCACTGAATAAGACGTCCTCTGTGTCGGGCGATGACCCACAACTCACATCCAATCTTGAAAAGCAAAAAGACCAATTTCGTATTTTAGTCGTCGATGACAGCCTCCTCAATCGACAGGTGATGCTCGAAATGCTGCGTTTACTGGGCTACAAAGCTCATCTTGCCGTTAATGGTCTCAAGGCTATGGAACTTATGCAAAAAGCCCCCTATGACCTTGTGTTTATGGACCTGCAAATGCCGGAAATAGATGGATTTGAAGCCACAAAGATCATACGAAAAAATGAACAGCATGAAGGCAAGCAATTCCCGACTACGATTATTGCCCTGACTGCCGATGCAAGGGCTGATTGCCAAAAGCAATGCATCGAACAAGGCTTTGACGCTTATCTTTCAAAACCAATCACGAAAGATATTTTGATGCAAACTCTAGAGATTTATAGATGCAGAAAAATGGATAAGCATTCGTCTATAGGTAATAATACAAAAGAGACACTGTAATTATATAAAAAACTCATACTTCAAAATTCCTCATGAGGCCCCTTTATATATGAGGATGATCCTGCTTGTCTTTTGCCTTACACAAAATAAATTTACTCAACATTGATTGACATTGTCTTCGAAATTTATACATTATATTTGCACCTCTTAATTTAGAAAAAGATTGATGATGAAATCGATTATAGCCCTACTTATACTATCTTTAACATCATCGCTTTTTGCTGAAGATTGGATTTCGCTTTTTGATGGGAAAAGTTTAAAAGGTTGGCATCTCGCCTGTAAGAAGTCTGAACTCCACAAGGCTAAAAGTTACTGGAGTGTTGTTGAGGGGAGTATTATTTGTGATACGAAAGGGGATAAAAATCACGATTACATCTGGATGATGAGTGACCTTGAATACGCGGATTTTGAACTTAGATTTGAGGTTAAAAGCAACTCAAAAGGCAACTCTGGCATACAAATTCGCTCTCGTTACGATGAAAAAACAGAATGGCTAAATGGCCCACAAGTGGATATTCACCCTTCAGGTCCTTGGCGCTGTGGCTTTATCTATGATGAGACTCATGAGACGAAGCGTTGGATTTATCCAAGTCTAAAAGACTCTAGGATTAAGCCCGACAAGGCCGTTGATGGTTGGAAATGGGATAGCAATGGGTGGAATAAAGTCTTTATACGCTGTAAAGGTGCTCAGATTTATACCCTTGTCAATGGAGTTGAGATCAGTAATTATGATGGCAGCGGCCTTCTTGATGACAAAGACCACAAAAAGCACAATGTCGGAATGAAGGGTCACTTAGCTTTACAGCTCCATAAGAGAAACGATTTGAAAATTTCATTTAGAAAGATCGAGATAAAGGAGCTATAATCTCTAGCCTAAAGCTTCGCCATTTTCTGAAAACGCCTTATCCAGTTATATCAATAAGAATAGCCACAAAAGAACGCAAAGAGCACAAAAAATTAGTCAGTTCTCTGTGTTCTTTGCGTTCTTTTGTGGCTAATATTTTCGAAAACGCGATTATTACAGCTTCCGTGGCCACATAAAAATGGCAAGACTCTAGTCTAGCCTTCTCTGAGAGAACCTCGTTCCTTTGTCATTTGGGATTTCAGCCCACTTTGAGACGACTTCTTTAAATTCTGCTGGATTACTTGGTGTAAAACGCAATTTTTTGAAGATGCCTTCTTTTTTTGAAACTTCTACATGAACATAGAAATCGGCCAAATCCAATTTTAGCGCCCAGAAAACAGTTCTAATTACCGGCGGCTTGCAAAGATTGATTCCTATAATAGATTCTTTGGGAATTATTATTGTTCTGCAAAACAGCCGAAATTGAAGTTTAAGATGGTCCGGGTATATTATATAGCTGTTCCATAGACTTTTTAGAGTACCTTTGGATTCATATATGATTTGTGCTTCATCCATATTCATTTTTCTCATAATATGACAGGTATATTATATACGATCTATTTAGGACCATGGCTCATTTTTTTTGAGGGCTGGTAAAGTTTGCCATGAGCAGCGCGGTGGAAAGGGGCTTTAGACATGACAGTCCTCATTCAACACACCCTGATAACGCGTCTTTTCCAAAACACAGTCCATTCTCAGGGGGAGCCACATCACAGAACAATTAAAGTCCCCTATATTACAGTGGCTCATAAAATTCAATCCATTCTTTTAAAAGACGGAGTTCCCCAGTAACGTTTAACTTAAGCGTGTCACCACCCCACAAATCACTGAATTGGGAGTAAATATAGCCTAAATTAAAAATCCTTCGACAAACTGTAAAGAACTCAATTGAGGACAATTCCCAATCGGACATAGTACGTACTTCAGAATACCCCTTTATAAAAGATTCTTTGCGACGCTCCCTCTTCTCCACCATTTTAGGCTCACATCCCCACCCATAAGCCGAAACATATAATGAAATATCATAGACACGCCACCCCAGGCCACAGAAGTCAAAATCAAATAATGTAGGAGCACCATCTTCTGCAAAGCAGATATTTCCCAAGTAAAAATCACCATGGCAGAGACCAAACTCAGGTTTGCTCAATGGAAATGAATTTGCTAATTTGGGTACTATGGCTTGAGCAATCTCATTGACATAATCTAGATCAGCTTCAAACCATGCACTCTTATTATTTAGCATCTCAATAGGCTTTTCAATCAGTTGGACATGATCAAGCCTCCATCTATCAAAATCGTTATCGTAGGAATCCCAATGAGTATGAATCTCAGCGATGCACTTTCCGAGTAGTATATTAATTCTGTCATCATTATTGTCACCTGAAAGCGCCCTCCCCTCTGCCAATGAAAATAACACACAACACCTTGGCCCCTCTGGTGCGTTAATGCAAAATAAATCATTGCCATCCTTAGTTTTAAATGGGACTGAAACGGGCAAACCAGCATCAGCCAATACGCGTGTCAATTCAATTTCACTTTGTACTTCGCTTCTCTTACGTATGTTTGATCGATAAACTTTTAAAAACCTCTCCCCCAGGTGAGTTTTTATTCTATATGTATCATGCACTCCCCTGTGCCATAACTGACAACTCAAAACATCGGCGTTTAGAGCGAATTCATGCGCTAATTTATAAACAAGTGTAGACGGTGAAATTATCGAAGACAACACTTTCGCATCGTCTCTTTGACAATCATTATTCATAACCATTTCAAGGGCGCAAGAGATTCATTATGTATACTTTTCTCATCAACCTCAGTTTTATACTTCAAGAATAGGAACATTCTTCATTGATAAATAAACTTTTGCTTTCATGATCTAAGGCTCGAGTGTACTGAACACACTTGCTGGTAACCCCTCCTTATTATATAGATTAGCGTTGGATGGATTCATAGCCCAAGCATAGCGCAGCTCGACGGGCTCCGGGATGTCGGGGTGGAAGGCTTCGATCTTGTTCTTGCCAACGATCTTAGCTTGAGCCCACTTCCAATTGTCATTTGCATCGCTAATTTGAAATCCACCCAAGCGTTCATCCACAGGTTTGACGGGATCCAGCAGTTTTTTTCTGCCCACCATTAAACCTGAACCCGCGGAACTAAAGGTGACAGTGTAGATCCCATCATTCAAAGTATGAGACTCGTAAAGGGGGCCGCTATAGACCAAGTCTGTCTTTCCATAATCCTTGGCCAATGCCCAGAGTGATAAACGCTTTCCCACGTCCACCTTGTTGCGAGGGTGGATATCGGTGGGATCGCCGATGTCATTAGTCACTGCCATGCCCGTGTTTTTAACGTGTAGCGTATGACGCATATTATTGTTGACCGTGACCATGCCGTGATTACGCAAGGGAGTGGGGATGGGTTGATGGAATGTAGCCAGTTGGCTGAAGTAAAAGGAAAAATCTCCTTGCCCCCAGCGTTCTCGCCAGCCCGTGATTAAAGCCTCTAAGTAAACAGTGTAAGCGGCGCTTTTGTCAGCACCGTTGGATTCTCCCTGATACCAGATGGTGCCTTTAATGCCGTAGGGAACCAAGGGATTGACCATGGCGTTATAAATTGTGCTGGGAAAATTGGCATTTTCCTTGGGAGGAAAGGGCCACTTAGGCCTTCTAGGAACCTTTTTGTTATTAACCTTGGCTGCTGCCGCGTCTACTTCCCACTGAGCTTTGTCTTTATGGAATTTAGCTTGGGCTTTTTTGGGGTCAAAGGTTTTAATTCTCTTCTCCATAGTAGCCAACTGGTCTTCGTAGACTTGAGCAAGTGTGGGGTGTTCTTTGTATGTAGTGGAGGGAACGAAGGGTTGGATTTTCCTGCCACCCCAAGGGGTTTGCAACAGACCAATGGGTACGCCCACTTCTCTTCTAAGCTCCCTTCCGAAAAAATAGGCTGTGCCACTGAACTCATTAATTTTGTCTTCACTGTCCGCAGCAATCCAAGTGGTGTATTTAGGGTCAATTTTACCCCCTAAGCGAGTAAGTTCTTTAGCGTAAGAAGTACTCCTAGGAGCAGCAAACCTTCGGAGCAGAGAATCCTTGGCGCTTTTCTTGTGTTCTGCGACCCAATCGGCGATTGGATGCAAACTGGCATCTTTAGTTCGCAGGGCACATTGGGCCATCTTCCAGCCCATATTGGACTGGCCCGATGCCATCCAGACATCGCCGACGACGACGTCGCCGAGGGTGACTGAATCAATACCCACTTGAATGGTCAGCTTCCGGCTTTCGGAAGAAGCTATTAGGGGTTTAAAACGTAGCATCCACTTTCCGTCCTCGTCCACTTTACCATCTAGGGTTTGCTCGGCGAATTTCACTTCCACTTCATCTCCGGGATTACCCCAGCCCCAAATGGGGGTGTCCATGCCCCTTTGCAGGACCATTCCATCGGAAAAAACCTTTGGCAGGTCTACGGCCGATAGATCAAAACAGAAACATATCCAGGCTAGGACAAACAATAGATATAGATTGGGTTTCATCTGCTTTATGAAAAAAATAAAGATATTGATATACTATTTGTATAGTTGCAATTTTTCAATACCTTGTTCGAGAAATAATCTCCTCTTATTCTTTATAAGACCACTGTTACGGTATTGCTCTGGCTATCTATTCGGGCTAAACACTGATCAGCAAATCGTCCCTGTAATCCTATCCAGCATTATATCATCACTCTTAATATGTTGTATGGTAACTCATACAACTTACCTTTCTCAGGGTGAACAGGCTTATTCTCCTTTGAGAAGAATTAGAGCAAGAATCAGAGGACATTCTATTTCTCAAATTACACATGGTAATTCCCCTCGGTTTTGGATAAAAAAGTCATCATGGTTCTTGGAGTGCCTTGTTTATGCTTTTTTTTAACGGGTCAAGGTCAGTGTCACGCTCTTTTCTTCTACTGGAATATTCCCTTGAAACAAGCCATTGCCCTTATGTTCAAAGACTATGCCATCTGCCTTGGGCACCCCACCTTTAGACCATATCGCGAACGGTCCCTTCTCGTGAAGTTTAATTTTCAATGTGCTTGAATCGGCTAAAATGACTTCTCCAGATGCAGCAGATAAGACCTTGTCCGTCCTGCCGACAAATGACCAATCGCTAGTGATTGGGCTCATTTGGATGTGGTAATCTCCGTAGTGAGGAAGAGATAGTGAAACCTGGCGGTCTAGCCTCTTTGCTGTTCCCTTCATGGCGTCATACACAAGCAGGCCCTCTTTGGG
>JADGBV010000080.1 GCA_015231345.1 Planctomycetota bacterium | reverse complement strand
ATGGTGGTGATGAGTTGAGGTGAGTCACTTTGATAAGAACGTAAAATAAGCACTTTTTTGTTGTCGGCAAATAAATCTTCTGGTGCTTTCATGCCTAGCTTAAGCGAAACTTTTTGAAAAGATCTGCCAAGGCGACCTCCGAAAAGCCTTTCTTTTATTCTGTTTTTTGATCCATCCAGAGACAGCTCCTCAAGGTGAAGCGCCCCCTCGCGTTGTGTGATACTATAAATGAGATTGTCCTTTAAAACAATGCGGTATTCAGAATAGGTCAACTTCTGATGCTTAATAACGACGTTATTGGCTTTTAAAAGACCTGGATAAGTTTGTGCTTCTTCACCAACCTTAAAGAGGTTGTTGCTTATGACTGCTGGGTGTTTATAACCAGGGGCTTGAGGTCCAATCCAGCCATTTTGCCTTGTGGGGGATTGATTTATAATAAGAGGAGCAAATAAACATGCTAAGGCAAGAGCGAGCACAAAAAATGCGCCCAAAATAGCTAGGTGATTTTTAAGCAATCGTCGTAATGCTTCACGGCTGAGTGACTGGCCATAACTAACTTCTTTAAGAGCCTGGTCATATCTGGCTTTTTGTTGAGCGTCCAATTAAAACCTCACTCTCGGGTCGACCCAAGCACATACGAGATCGGAAATTAAATTGCAAATAATAAGCAAACTCCCATACACTAAGACTGTGCCGCTCACCAATGTATAGTCTCGGTTAAGAGCAGCTTCAACAAATTCTTGGCCTAGTCCCGGGATTTTGAATACTCTTTCAATGACCAGAGAGCCTGTCATTAGGGCAGCAAATGCTGGACCAAGAAATGTAATGACGGGCATGAGCCCCCCTTTAAGAGCATGCCGGCAGATCATCGTTCTTTCTTTAAGACCTTTGGCTTTTGCAGTTCTGATAAAATCCTGATTTAAGACTTCAAGCATGCCTCCTCGTGTTAAACGGGCTATGCGAGCAGCAAAGGGTAAACTGAGGGTCAGAGCAGGTAAAATGAGATATGCCGGAGAGGCTAAACCATTATAACCAGCCACGGGTAAGAGTGACCATTTCATGGCGAAAAAAAGTTGAAAAAGAGGGGCTAAAACAAAGGCGGGGAGGCTTAGCCCTAATACGGATAAAGTCATGGCCCAGTAATCAATAAAAGTGTTATGCCTGGATGCTGCAATAATACCTGCAGCCATGCCAATGGCTAAAGCTAGCAAAAGAGAAAGAGAGCCGAGAAGCATTGAGTTTGGAAAAGTTGCTGCGATGATTTCATTCACACTTGTTGCTTTATGCTTAAATGAGGGGCCGAGGTCCAGCTTAAGGCAATTCCCTAGATAATGAAGGTACTGTTGGGGTAGGGGAGCATTTAGATGATACTTCTCTTTCATCGCTTCCTCCACCACGGGATCTAAACTTCTTTCACTATCAAATGGTCCACCAGGTGTAAGGCGAACAAGGAAAAAAGTCAGTGTCATCAAGAAAAAAAGAGTCACGGGAAAAACAAGTAGCTTTTTGATGATATAATGAATCATTTAGCCAACTCCCTATCAAGCCAGATATATTTGAAGGGATGGATATCTCGATTATTCACATACCAGCCATTGACATTTTGCTGCAATAAACCTTGATTCACATACTGATAAATAGGGATAATGGGGTTCTCTTCATGAGACAAAATCTTTTCCATCTGCTGAAAATATGATATACGTAATGAAGGGTTGGAGGTATAGGTGCTTTTTTTTAATAAATCATCGTAAACTTCGTGACTCCAACCTGTTCTATTATTGCCGCCATCTGTGATAAATAAGTCATAATATGTATTGGGGTCAGCGTAATCACCAATCCAGCTTGAACGGCAGATATCATAATTCATTTGTTTCATATCATTTAAAAAGACCTTCCATTCACTATTTCGTAAACTGACTTGAACACCGAGTTCATCTTCCCACTGCTGTACAATAGCTTCGGCAATTTTTTTGTGACCTTCACTAGTATTATAGAGTAATTCAACTTCAGGAAACACCTTGCCACCTTTGCCATAACCTGCTTGCTCAAGAAGCATTCTGGCTTTTTGGGGATTGTGCGCGGGACCGGTAATGGCAGTAAAATCATTCATGGGAGGACAAAAATGACTGTGCGGGCGTTGGCCAGCTTTTGTGACTTGCTGAGTAATACTTAAACGATCTATGGCAAGGGAAAATGCTCTGCGCACTCGGCTGTCATTAAATGGAACTTTATTGACATTGAAGCGGTAAAAATACACACCTAGAAAAGGCATGACATAATACTCCGGCCGGTACAAAAGCTCCTCTAGTTTATCCAGAGGAATATCATCCATCCAATGGAGTTGGCCCTTTAGGAATAACTTATAAGCCGTTTCCAGATCACTTTGTAATAGTGCTGTGACATGGTTGAGTTTTACATTCTCTTTGGCCCAGTAATGACTGCTCTTTTGCATGATGAGTTTTTGCCTGTGCTGCCAGTCTTTCAAAATAAAAGGGCCATTGCTGACAATATGCTCAGGTCTTACCCAGCGATCGCCATATTTTTGTATGACGTGAATGGGGGTAGGGTATAAGGTCACAAAAGCAGCTAGATCAGTGAAATAAGGGCATGCTTGTTTAAGACGAACGACTAAAGTATGCTTGTCGGGGCAGCTGATGCCAACTTTTTTGAAGTCTTTTATTTGACCTTTGTGGTATTTTTCGGCACCATCGATGGGATAAAGCTGCATTGCATAAGAGGCAGCGGTTTTGGCTTCAAGAACTCTTTGCCAAGAATGATAAAAATCATGAGACGTGAGTTTAGTGCCGTCACTCCACAAAGCATTCTTTCTTATGGTGAATGTGTACAGCTTGCCTTCATTTTGCACAGTCCATGAAGAGGCGACTCCAGGTCTGGCTTCTAGTGTTTTGGGATCATAGGTTAGTAGTCCTTCAAATAAAGCCTCTGCCATGCGCATTTCGTTGCTTCCCGTGATGAGTGCAGGGTCGAGAGTTTCAGGGTCTACGGCATAATAATAGAAATTCTGCTTTACTTTTTGCCAAGAATTATTTTTAGGTTGGTATTTAACTTGCCAATTTGTCGGGATTGTGTTTTTGCTAATTTTGCTTGATGAATAAACCGAGGGGATAGATGCTAGGAGAAAGGCGAGTAAAATCTTGAAACAATTTCGTGCTAATTGTGAATTGGTATACTTCAAATGTGAAAATTCGTATTTTGTTTAATTTGAATATTAATGTGACAATTTAAGCCTTAAAATAATGTTCAAGGCAATTGATATTTTTATTTTATCCAATATTATAAATTCATAAGTGATTATAAATATGTCTTGCCATCTTACATGTCTCGATATTTTAAATTAGTATTTATTGTTTATTTTCAATAGTTTAAATCTTATTATGAATAAAAAAGTGTACGGCGAAAATGAAATTGTGGGAGGTGAGAATTGTCCAAAATGTGGGGCTAAATTCGACTTCCAATATGATGTTGTATATGACCAGGAGGGGCATTTTGATTCCATAAAATGCTCAAAGTGTCAATGGGAAGCTATAAGCCTTGATAGTTCATTTGTTAGTATATAGAATTTGTTTGATCTGTGTATAGGCCACTGTTTTATATAAATTAATTTCTGCATACACCAACCTATTGCATTTATTTCCTTGATGATTAGCCAATTTACGTAACCTATTCTCCTTCACTCACATATAAATCTAAAACCTGATTTTTATGCTTATATTTAATCAAAAATCGACTTTATTTTTCATCGCATTCTTCGGGATTCTTTTAAGCATGCCCTCGCTTTTTGCTTATGAAGATTTACCCAAAAGTAAAAAATATATGCCTGGGCCTAATGCTAAGTACGTAGGCTCGACTAGTTGTCGATCTTGTCATGAGAATTTTTACCAGCTTTGGTCAACCTCTCATCATGGAAAAGCCATGCAGAAGTTCGACTCATCCTTCATTAAAAAAGTTTTGGTTAAACATGACAAACCATTGGAAATTGAAGGAAATATGTATCAGGTTGAGTATAATGACACTGAAGGTTTTGTTGTCGAAAAGAAACCATCTGGCGAAACAATTAAATACCCTATGTTGCATATTTTAGGGGGAAAGAATATATGTTATTTTCTCACTAAATTGGAAAGAGGTCGCTTGCAGGTGCTTCCCTTGTCTTTCGATGTGAATAAAAATATATGGTTTGATACAGCTAAAAGTGCCTTGAGGCATTTTACTGAAGGTGACGAAGATGAGGCTCTTCCTTGGAGACATAGAGCCTATACTTTCAATACTTCTTGCTATTCCTGTCATATCAGTCAGCTTCAAACGAACTTTAGTTTGGATAGAGACACCTATGAAACCACCTGGAAAGAAGATGGTATTAACTGCGAAACCTGTCATGGTCCATGCTCTGAGCATATAGAGTCAATGAAGTCCATAAAATACGAAGGAGAGGTCAAAAAAGAAGACTTAAAACTTATCGTCACCTCTGATTTCAATTACGAAGAAAATAATTCCATGTGTGCCCCTTGTCACGCAAAAATGTCACAAATATCAAATACTTATTTGCCCGGTGACCCTTATTTTGATCACTACGATTTAAGAACTTTAGAAGACAGGGACTTTTACCCTGATGGAAGGGATTTGGGCGAAAATTATACCATGACTCTATGGCATATGAACCCTTGCTATAAAAAAGGAAAACTTGATTGTATTCACTGTCATACCTCCAGTGGTCGCTATCGTTTTTCAGACCCAAAAGTGGCTGATAACGCGTGCTTGCCCTGTCATGAGAAAATTGTCGCCGACAGTCCTGCCCATACTTTCCATAAAGATGGCACCAAGGGAGATCAGTGTGTTCAATGTCATATGCCTT
Source organism: Planctomycetota bacterium (assembly GCA_015231345.1). GTDB lineage: Bacteria > Planctomycetota > JADGBV01 > JADGBV01 > JADGBV01 > JADGBV01. The sequence goes on along the minus strand of JADGBV010000080.1, from coordinate 7,245 downwards.
ATTCCTTTTTTGGCAATATGGGCAGAAGTGATCACTCTTTTCTTTCCCCTTCGCCTAAAGCTCATGAAAAGTTTGGTTCCTCCAACGCCTGCCTAATGTGTCATAAAGAAAAAGATAATTCTTGGACTGCAAAAGCTCTCACCAAGTGGTATGGTCCCGAAACGGATAAAAGGCAAGATGAGGTCGTGCGCAAGGCTGAACTAGTCAGTCTGGCAAGGAAAGGAGATTGGAGCAAACTGGATGAAATGCTCGCTGAAATCACCCGAGCAGATAGAGACGAAGTGTATGCGAATTCACTTATCAGACTCTGCGCAACTCAATCAAGTCCAAAAGTTTATGCTGCTTTCAGGAAAGTGATCACAGATAAATCACCTCTTGTTAGAGCTTCTGCAGCAGCTGGCCTTTATTATGAGCCTAGCCCTGCTTCTCAAAAAGTATTACTCAAGGCCATCGAGGACCCTATTCGTTTAGTCCGAATCCGAGCAGCTTATGCTTTATCGCCTTATTCAGTTGAGTCATTCGATAAAGAAGTCCAAAGTAAAGTTCTTAAAGCATTTGATGAATATATTACTGCTCTAATGACAAGGCCCGATGATCCATATGGGCATTATAATCTCGGAAATTTTCACGTAGCTCAAGGTGACCAGAAGAAAGGATTGCATGCTTATCAGACAGCAGTGAAATTGGACCCCGAAAATGTGATGAGCTTGGTGAATATGGCTCTTTTGCAAAGTCGATTTGGCGATAACTTAGGGTCTGAAAAATCTCTAAAGCAAGCTTTAAAAGTAGAGCCTAAGAACTCTGTGGCTCATTTGAATTTAGGCATGCTTCAAGCAGAGCTTAAGAAAATGAAAGAAGCAGAATACCATTTTCGTCAGGCTTGGAAACATGATGAGTCCAATGCGCAAGCTGCTTATAATTTAGGCGTAATGCTTGCTCGAGACAATTTGTCTGAATCCATCACATGGTGCTCACGTGCCAGTAAGCTGCGCCCAGATATGCCACATTATGCTTATTCATTGGCTTACTACCTCTATCAAGCAGGGAGTCACCAAGCGGCTCAAGCGGAACTTATGACTTTGATCAAGCGTCACCCAGATTATCAAGCTGCTTATGGCTTATTAGCGTCTCTTAGGCAGAATAAGTAAAGCATCTCAATCTTTGTGATTGATTTGACCCTTAGTATTGGGCTCATAATAGCCGTTCTTTTATTTTTAGGATTTTCGCATGAAAGTTGCATTTTCAATTAAATCTGATGAGGGTATCAACAGCCCTATCTTCGATCATTTTGGTGAAGCGCCTCATTATCTTATCTTAGATGGTGCCTCAGGTGAATGGCAAATTCAAGATAATCAAGACCTAGATCACGAGTCAGGACACTGTGATCCCATGAAGGCCATTGATAATCAAAAGGTTGATTTAATCGTCACTGGTAGTATTGGTGGTGGAGCACTGAAAAAAGCCAACTCTGAGGGCATTAGAGTTTTGGGATCAGTGAGTGAAACTGTATCAGGTAATATTCAAGAACTTAACGGCAAAGGCTTACCTGAATTTGTTGCAGAAGGCGAAGAAGGAAAAGGTGGTGGTTGCTGTGGTAACCATGGCTGTTGCTAAAAATAGATATAAGTACATGAATAATACGGGAAGGTGTGTACTCACACCTTCCCGTTTTTTTTTAATTAGTGGTGGATGAATGCTCAGAAATACCCTTTACCTAATTCTATTATCAGCTCCCTTTTTATTTGCTGATGGAATTATTTCCACTGTTTCAGATGATATTTTAACGATTCAAACTGAAAAACAGCTTGCTCAAAAAGAGTATTACTCTCTCAAAAAGGATTGGCTGAAAGAAAAATCATATCTTAATGAAAGCAGTCTCTCACTTGAAGGCGAATTGGCAAGAGTCTTATTACTTCAAAAAGAACTTGAGCAAGAATTATCAGAGCAGGAGGGTGAATATAAGCTATTAGCTGAAGAATTAAAAAAAGATGATTCGCTCAAAAATGAACTAACACCACTCTACTCTCATATTCTGAAAGAATTAAAAGAGAAATTACAGCAAAACTTCCTCCCTTATCCAGAATATGAGCAACGACTTCTGGAAGTAAAAAAATTAAAAAGTCGTGGTGTCGCTGAAAATACGCAGGAGTTTCTTCTGTTATGGGACCAGTTTCGATTAGAAATATCATCCCAAAGGCAAATACGCATCCACGAAGGTGTGATTGAAAGCGAAGAGGGGAAAATTTTATCGGCAGATCTATTGCAAGTAGGGCAAGTTCTTCTTTATTATTCCATTCGTGATTTTCCCGAGGTGGGATACTATAACAAAAGTGAGAAAAAATGGTGTAAAATAGATGACCCAAAGCTCTCATCTGAAATTAAAAAATCTCTTAAAATTCATCTTAAAAGGTCGCCACCAGATTTAGTCTATTTGCCATCAGTACCTCAATTGAATAAGGAGGTTAATGGTGAGTAGTCATCCGAGCTATCTATCTGTCGTTATTTACTTCACATTGCTTTGTTCTTCTTCGATTTTTTGCTTTGCCAGCGATAACCTTTCAGGTCAAGACTTAGTGTCTAAGGCGAAACAAGCATTAACTGAAGTTCAAGTAAGGAATCGCCAACTGAGTCAGGATATCAGTGAAAAAAGGAGCGTTCTCTCAAATGAAATACTACTCAAACGACGTAAACTTGAAGAAGCCAAGAAAGTATTGAACGAGACTCGCCGGAAACTCACAAAATCAAAGAAAGCATATGTTGTTTTGTCCAGCAAAGTTCAAAAAATGAATATGGATCAAAAGCGATTAAATAAAGCCATTCAAGAATCAAAGAAGGAATTGATTTCATATTGGGACTCATCTTATATGCCATATGAAAATTCCGAGTTATCAACTAAGATGCATCAAGAACTAAATGAAGTAGGAAAGCAATCAATATATGAACAAATAAAGCTCTTCTTTAATTATTCATTGCGTTTACTCGAAGAAGGCACAAGCAGTGGGCAGTTCAATGCTATAACCATTAATCATCATGGCGAAAAAGTTGAAAGTGAAGTGCTGCGTATAGGCTCATTACAAACTTATGCCTTACAAGGCCCCAAAGGTGTTATGCTTGAGCATTTACCTGGTTCGGAGTATTTGCATGCTCTGGAATTGTCTTCAGAGTCAGAAGAATTCATTGCTCAAGCCATAATAAATGATGGCAAGCTCATTCCCCTAGATGTATCAGGAGGTTTAGTTCGGGGGCAAAAATCCAACAATCTATGGCAACAGATAGAAGAAGGGGGCTTATTAGTATGGCCAATTCTCATCCTAGGCTTTTTAGCCATATGTATTGTCCTGGAAAGATTCTTCACATTAAGACAACTTAGCTGCAAATATGATGACCTGCTTGCAAAGGTTCTAGTTAGCTTAGATGCTAATAATATGGAAGAAGCGCAAGATCATTGTCGTCAATATCCGTCTGCTGTTTCACGCTTACTCTTGGCTGGGCTCACCAATCGCCATCAATCAAAAACTCAGCTTGAGAATATTCTCGATGAAGCCATTCTACACGAAACTCCTAGGCTTGAAAAAAGGTTACCTTATTTGACTGTGATTGCAGCGTCGACACCTCTGTTAGGTTTATTGGGAACGGTGACGGGCATGATATCCACCTTTCAAATGATTTCTCTTTATGGCACAGGCGACCCACAAGTTCTTTCTGGTGGGATATCTGAAGCTCTTATTACCACTCAATTAGGCTTGGCTGTCGCCATACCAGTTCTTCTTTTACATAATGTTTTATCATCTCGGGTCGATAAAATATATACTGATTTAGAGAAAATCGCCTTAACCTTTATTAACCATACAGTCGGTCGTTTGGAGGCAAAAGAGTAGTCTCACTCATGCCCCTAATAGATACCATATATACGACTTATCATTCTGGTGGAGTGACTATCGTAATTATATTTGCCTTATCTCTCATTATGTGGTTTTTAATTCTAGAGCGTTTCTGGCACCTTCAGAGCACTGGTCTGAGTTCTAATCTATCAATCTGTCACGATAGCTTAAAGGGAAAAGGGGTTTTAGGTCGTATTGTTGCCATTATTTATCCTATGTCTCAAGATGAAAGGGCTAAAGCCTTGGATGAAGCCATTTTGGCGGAAACTTATGCTTTAAAAAGATTCGAAGGTAGTATTGCTGTCTTAGCAGCGACTTTGCCTTTGTTGGGCTTAATAGGTACGGTGTCGGGAATGATTACAATGTTTGATGCCTTCTCATTAAGTGGCATGAAAGATGGCCGCCAAGTTTCTCAGGGAATCTCTCAGGCTCTTCTTACCACTCAAGCTGGTTTGCTTACATCATTACCTGGTGTTTTTGCTTATCAGAAAATTTGCAAAATGCGAGGTTCCATAGAGCATGGTTTTGGAGTTTTGAGGCTTATGTGTAAGGAGAGTCATTCATGAGTCTGCGCACAAAAAGAAGAGCTCAGAATGCCGAAATTAATATCGCTCCTTTGCTCGATATGGTTTTTATTTTATTGATCTTTTTTATGGTCACAACACACTTTACTAAGGACTTGGGCTTAGAAATTGATAAGCCCTCTGCGTCTTCAGCAAAGTCATTGATGAATGAGTCCATAGCCTTAGCCATCAGTGAGGATGGGGATCTCTATTTTAATGGCAGGCGAATATCCCTATTTGCCTTAGACGCTTCCATCAGACGAGCACTTGTTCATAACCCTTCTGCTTCAGTTATGATTGTTGCAGATAAAAGATCGGTAACGGAAAGCTTGATTGAAGTTTATGATACCTGTAAATTAGCTGGCGCAGATAAAATAGCTGTAGGGACCAAAGAGAGATAGCCTTGCGAGCTCAAAGGAAAAAAGACAAACCTCTACTTGTGATAGCCATCATGGGTGTGATGATTAATGTCTTGTTAATTTTCACATTGCCACTGCTCAATCAACTATCAGCTGGGCAAGATGAAGATATTTACCAAGTAAGGCCCCTGGAAATTATTCGCCCTCATTTAACGGAAATTTTCGAGCCAGAAGAAATTATTCCAGTAGAAGAAGCGGAGCCAGTTAAAGACGCCGTTAATCACTTGCCTGAACCTCCCATGCCAGTCGTTGCCATGCCCACACCTAGCTTAGATTATAATACTAATATTCAAATAAGCTTGCCCCTTACTTATGAGAATATTGATTTAAGTGCAACAGCCATAAAAACTGCCCCAATAAATCCAGACCAATTTTACCAAATCAGTGAATTGGATCAAGCCCCAAAGGTGATGCGGCGAGTTCAGCCTCCATACCCAGCTATGGCTTACCGTATGGGTTTAGAAGGTGAATTTAGAGTGACTTTTATCGTGGAAAAAGACGGTGCTATTAGAGAGCCAAAAATAATATCAAAACCTGAAGGGGTAGGGGATGTGTTTGATTTAACCATTTTGAAAACATTGTCTAAGTGGCAGATGCAGGCAGGGATGAAAAATGGTGTCGCCGTAAAATCCCGAGTTGAAAATTCATTCGTATTTCAATTGGATTAAGGTGCAGTGAAAAGGTATTCTAGATTATTAGTGCTCATCATGAGCTTCTTGATGCTTCAGCATTTCCTTTCAGCTGTAGAACCACCTATTTTGTCTGAGAAACATAAAGAAGTTTTGCGCCAAGTTCAAACCCTAGAAGAGGCTGAACAAATAGATCAGGCCATTCAATTAGTGACTGATAACCTGAAAAAACTTAAGCCTCATGTCTATCTACATTTCAAACTAGGGCATTTATATTACAGCACAGATCGTTTGGAGAATGCCAAGAAATCTTATCAGAAAGCCATAGAAATCATGCCAGAATATTTACCGGCTCATAAGAATTTAGGGATCATTTACTACCACGATGGCGAGCATAAAAAGGCACTCTCGCATTTAAGTGCATCTCTTCCTTCATTGACTCCCAAAGAGAATGATTTGCTTGTGCTAGCATCTTGTCAGAAGAACTTAGGCCTTGATGCAAGCGCAGTGCGCACTTTGGAGTGGGGCTTATCATTGTTTCCTCTAAATATGAATATTCGCGAATTACTCATCGAAAGCTATACAATACTTGAGCATTATGACAAAGCAAGGGATGTGATATTGGAAAGCCTAAAGCTTGAAGGAGAAAAGTATAATCTGTGGCTAGGACTATCATCAACATACTTAAATGAAGGCCAAGCCTTAAAGGGAATTCAAGCTTTGGAAGTCGCTTATCTCTTAAGGCCAGAAAATCATCTATTGGCCCTACAATTAGGTGATTTGTATTATAATGAAAATATGCTTGAAGATGCTTTGTCGTACTACATAAAAGCCAAAGAGCATAAGCCCCTTTCACTTCCTCTTAGACGAATGGCTAGAGCTTACTTGGCTATGGGAGAGAATGAGAAAGCCTTGAGTGAATTAAACAAAATCACTGAGCGTACAAGTGAAACGAAATTGATGGAAGCGGAAATCTATCAGAATCTGGATAAGCATGAAGAAGCTTTGAATTTACTCAAGCAGCTTCAACAGAAAAATGACACTCAAGGACGAATGAGTTACCTTGCCGGATTATCAGCCTATTCTCTTAATCTCTTTCAAGAGGCAGAAGACTTCTTTAATCGAGCTAGAAATTACCCTCACTATAGAATTGTGTCTTTAAAGTACCTGATTATTATTGCAACAAAGAAGGGGCAGCAGACTGAAGCCGCATCTCTCGCTCACGAGGCGCTTAAGTGGGCTCCTGACGATAAATGGTTTCTGAAGATGTTAGGTGGAAAGGATTAGATATTTTTCCTGTGGAAATTCAGGGAAATAGACTGCAATAGGTAGATACAAAGGGGATTCTGTCATTTATGGAGTCTTAAATGTCTCACTCAATATCTCAATTTGCTATATCTCTAAATGAGATATAATAATGATGTATTAAAGAGGAGTCAATCATGAATGCTACATTAGAAGCCCCCCGTCGGTTCAAAACTGTCGTTGATGAGTGGAATTCTAGCTTCACAAAGGCACTTCATCGCCCTCATACACAGAAAGAATATGAAGATCTCTGTGAATTCTCCTATATTATCTCGGAGAGCTTGGAAGAAAAGCACGATAAGGATATGCAGGCTCTCTTGGATATTGTGGTTCTTTTGATTGATCAATACCAAACAGAGCATTGTTCCTATGATGATGCCGATCCCGTATCCGTACTCAGAACACTTATGGCTGATCATGGACTTGTTCAGAATGACCTCAAGGAAGA